>DATLYB010000277.1:0-3856 GCA_035575215.1 Chitinophagales bacterium | reverse complement strand
GCTGAGATTTTGATTTTTTCTTTTTCACGCTGCAAAGTAAACAATCAAAAAGATGGTTTTGCGGCACTTCTGCATTACAGAAATTGCGGAGATTCTTGTATTTTCACCCCAACTCACGTCATGCGGTGCACCATTCTTGCTATGCTATTTTCTCATGTGGTTTCCTCCGTCTTTGCCCAGATGCAACCCGCTTCATTCCGGCAGAAGCCGCATAAGAGTTTTTCCGCACAAATTATTTCACATCCAAATTCAAACTCACGGATGAAGCAATGCGGTCCTGATACGGTGTATTATGCCTATGCAAAAGCCTCAGACTTGCGCGGGTTGTATATCAATACAACCAATTCAGCCGATAAGGTGTCGCAATGGTTTGATGTACCGCAGCAGATGATGCTGCACGGCTTTAGTTTTTTCGCCTGGCAGAGTTTCGGCTCCAACGATACGGTCACACTCACATGCAAAGCTGTGCTGGCAGGGAGCGACTCGCTGCCAACCGGTCCGGTGATTGCGGCTACTTCTGTTCAGGTTGACTCCACTTACGGCAACGGCACGCTTGCCCTGCTGGAGAAGCGCGCCATCTTCAGCAATCCCGTTTTCGTTGATTATCCTTTTGCGCTGGTGGTTGAAACCGCATCACCTATTAATGTTGCGGTGGTTACCAGCGCCTGGGATTCATCCGATGGGGGCATGGAATGGCTCGGCTCGGCAAATATTCCCGGTGTCGGATGGCTGCATGGTTATGAGGTCGAAGTGAACGGTATCCCGTTTGATGCCGATTTCATTTTTCAGCCGATTGTTTCCTATACTATTGATGCAAGCTTTACTGCCGACACCAACTGCCTCTTCAATGGCGGAACGGTGACGTTTGACAACACCACGGCTGATTCCGTCCTCTTCAGCAAATTTTACAACCAGTATATTTTCAACGGCACACCGAATCTCATTTACACGTGGGATTATGATGACGGCAGTCCGCTGGAACTGGTGGAAGACAACTCGCACACTTTTCCTCCCGGCTCCGATTTTGATGTGCGCCTCCATGAGAATATCGTGGGGTGGACTTCAATCTGCCAGGAATCATTTACCATCCGGATAAATGCAGCAACCAACGCTGATTTCTCTTATGCTGCCAATGGACTGAATGTTACCTTCACCAACCTCTCCACCAACGTTGACTCCGCTTACTGGAATTTCGGTGACGGGCAAACGAGCACCAATCTGAATCCGCTCCATACCTTTCCATCGGAGGCGAATTACAACGTCACGCTGATTGTTTTCGGACCCTGCCAGGGCGATACGCTGAAGACGCTCATCAGCCTGTGCGCTCCGCTTTCCAGTGATTTCAATTACACTTCTTCGGGAGCAGCGGTCAGCTTCAGTGTGGCTGCTGTCAGCGGCAGCGCTTCCTTCTTTTGGGATTTCGGAGATGGCGGCTTCGGTTCCGGAATTTCAACCACGCATACTTTCGTCACCAGCGGTGCTTACGAGGTGTGCCTCATTGCATCCAATTCATGCGAATCGGACACTACTTGCAACACCGTGCAGGTGAACGTAACGGGACTCGGAAATCTGAATCCGCTTCTCGAAATGATGATTTTTCCCAACCCGATGGATGATTTGCTGACGATTCAGTTTAACAATGAGAAATTTATCGCTGCAGATATAAATTTCATTGATTGCATGGGAAAGACAGTAGGGAGTTGGGAGCGGGCAACCGAAAGCGTTATGAAAATAAATACTGAGGGACTTCAGAATGGGGTGTATTGGTTGCGTATTAAAACAAAGGAGGGTATTGCAACCCGTCAGATTATCATTTCAGAATAGAAAATGATAATAAACGGTTAATAATCAAATCTTATTTCCAACTTTTTCATGTCCCCGTTTTTGATTTCAGCTATCTTGCTCCATTCAAAAGGCAAGAGGGAAACGTGAGTGTGTTAATGTTTTAGTTTAACTCTACTTTTTAAACTCAAGATTCAATACTGTAAATCCTTCACCTGAGTCATACATGATGCGAAGTCCTGTTAGTGTAATCACCCTGCTATTTGTTGGTATTGAAATTTTGCAGGCGCAGTGGAATCCTTATGCGGGAGTAGTGCCGTCTCTCACGCAGGGCGCCACCGTCATCACATCTTCTGGCGGCTCATCCGCGCTGGCTATTGACGGGGATAAAAACACGTGCTGGCAATCGGGAAATCCCAATGCGGTGTTGCCTTCGGGATATATATCCCGCCCCGATTTGAATATTTTGCTTGGCGTGGGTGCCACATCAAGGTTCAAGTCGTCAAGCAATGCTAACGGCACCAATTCCACGGATGGGAACGTGAGCAACTCCAGCGCCATAAATGTGTCGGGCGCCAAAGCCTGGCTCAGCTACGATTTTCCTGCACCCGTCACACTGCGGACGGTTTCAATCAAGTGCGGGGTGCCAGCGGTTATTTCTGTTTATGCTCATCATCCCAATGGTGATTCCACGCTTATTGGCGCATTGGGAACGCCTGATAATTTTTCGCTGAAAAAATTCTCACCCGTTGTGAATTCGGTGGTGAAACTCAAGCTGATTTGCAATGCACGGTTTTCGGTATTCGAAGTGGCAGCCATGTCGAAATTACCTACGGAATATCTGATAGTGGATATGCTGCAAAGCAAACGCGTGGGCTATATCGAAACACGCTATTGGTCTGACAGTGTCGCCACCGCCACCTCCATTTACCTGAGCAATGATGGAATCAATTGGTCTCTTGCCGGAAATGTAAATCCATACGCCTTTCAAACCATTATCGTGCGTCCGCCAGCGCCCATGCAAGCGCGCTATGTGAAAATTGAACACACTCTGGTGGAAGTGGATTATGCCAAGGTGAATGTGTGGGAAGTGGAAGTGTTTGATGAACATGGACCTTACGGACCATTTCCCGCTCCTGTACCGCAACGTTCCAGCGTGAAGGAGATTCTTGGAACCAACGGCTTGTGGGGATGGGGACATAATATGTTCTCCAATTCCATTCCGGCAGGGCAGGGACCCACGCGTTTCGCCACGATGTCATCACATGGCAGAAATTATCACAACATGCACTGGGACATTGACGACCCCGATGACATTCCCGATTACGACAATATGCCTTTCGGGCTTGCCTTGTGGTGGCTGGATTGGGACAGGGAATATTTAGCATGGAACAGAGCGGGTCTGAAGGTGCAGGCAAGCATCCAATTCAGCGAATGGATTCCACCCACACGCATGGCGAACTGGAATAATCCTTATCAGGCGGCATATAATTACGGATATGCCTTCGCCCGTCATTTCGGTCCCACGCAGGGTAACGGACTTGTTGACGTGATGGAAATCGGTAATGAACCATGGACCTATCCTGCGTCATTTTATTTGGAGGTTTTCAGAGGGATGCTTCACGGAGCAAAGGCAGGCGACCCTGCGCTGAAAGTGATACCCTGCGCACTGCAGGCAGGCTATCCCGGAGCCGAATATGCCACGGGCGGAAATTGGATGGGTGCGCGCATTACGCAAGCCGAAGCTCCGCTGATTGACGGAATCAACGTGCATCATTACAGCTATACATATGACCAGAATGGGGCGCGTATTGCCGTGGAACCTGAGCATCCTGAATCGGACATGCGCGGAGTGGTGAACGATATCCGCTTTCGCGATGCCAATCTTCCCGGAAAGAAAATTTATTTGTCCGAATGGGGATGGGACAGCGATGGGGCAGGAGAAAGCTGCAATTTTGGCGAATGTGTCTCCGAACACGAACAGGCAGTGTATGCAGTGCGGGGAGCGATGATGTTCATGCGGCTGGGAATTAACCGTATCACATGGTATTTCTATGGCAACCAGGCAAGCGGT
>DATLYB010000276.1:0-9973 GCA_035575215.1 Chitinophagales bacterium | reverse complement strand
CCTACGAGATGCAGCACAAGGCTGTGTTCGGCAATCTCGGAACGGTAATGGAAGGCGTGAGTGATGCCACCCTGGATGACATCAAAAACATGCTGAAGGCATTGAGCGACCCTGCGGCTTATCCTGACTTACATTTGACATTTTTTGCCGATGCAGACACTGACGGCTACGGCAATCCGGATGATTCCATTATTTCAACTGAAACACCATTAGGCTTTGTAAAAAATAAGCTGGACTGCAATGATGCCACCGCAAGCGCTTATCCGGGTGCAACCGAAATTTTAGATGGCATGGATAACGATTGTGACGGGCTGGCTGACGAAGGTTTGTCAGCGCTGCATTCCAAATTCATCAATTCGGGCGGACTGCAATACGTTACAGCATCAGGAGATACTTTCATTGCAGACAACTTTTACTCCTCCGGCAGTTACACTTACACGAACAATTCCATCGCTGACATCCTGAACACCGCAGATGACGCGCTGTACAGAACGGAACGAAACAACACGGTCCTGGATTACGCCATTCCCGTTCAGAACGGGAACTACACCGTGCGGCTCCACTTTGCCGAAATTTATTTTGGCGCAGCCGGGGGAAGAACAGGTGGCATTGGAAGCCGCGTGTTTAATGTTTCACTGGAAGGAAATCCGGTGCTTAATAATTTCGACATCTTCGCGAATGCGGGCGGGGCGGGCATTGCAGTGGTAAAGCAATTCACCGTCACTGTGAGCGATGGCATGCTGAACATCCATTTCACCAGTGTAGTCAACAAGGCAAAGATTTCAGCCATCAGCATCATTCCCGTTTCTGTGAATTATGACTGCAATGGGGATGAAAACGGAACGGCTTTCATTGATGATTGCGGAGTATGTGCCGGAGGAAACACGGGAATTGCTCCCAATTCATTCAAGGATTGTCATGGAGATTGTTTCGGAACTGCGGCAATTGATGATTGCGGCATCTGCTCAGGCGGCAGCACAGGTCATATTGCCAATTCGGAAAAAGACGTCTGCGGGGTTTGCTTCGGAAACGGTTCATCGTGCCAGCCAGCCTGCATACATCTCGAAGTGGTTTCATTCACGCTGGTGAAAGCAGGAACCGCAGGAGACATCGGACCGCTTACAAACGGAGCAATCCTCAATCTCGCAACCATCGGTTCATTCAGTATTCGCGCCAACGTGTGCGACCAGCCGGTAGGCAGCGTGAAATTCGTGCTGAACGGCACCACTGTAAAAACAGAGAACATGCCTCCTTACGCCATCAAGGGTGACAGCCCCGCGGGCAACTATATCGCCTGGAATCCGGCTGCCGGTATCTATACGCTCACCGCAGTTCCCTATTCGCAAGCCAACGGAAGCGGAACCATTGGAATTTCAGAAACAGTTTCGTTCACGGTTGTTAATCAGGCAACCGCCACTGACTGCAATGGCGTGGTGAATGGAACCGCCTACCTCAACGACTGCGGTATCTGTGTGGGCGGAAATACCGGACTCACAGCCAATGCCGGCAAAGATTGCAACGGTGTGTGTGGCGGAACGGCTGCATTGGACGACTGCGGAATCTGCTCAGGCGGCAACACCGGGCACACAGCCGACTCCGACAAGGATTGCAATGGCGTGTGTTTCGGAACAGCAGTGGTTGACGCCTGCGGAGTATGCGGTGGCAGCGGCAACCCGCTCAATGTGATTTCACTTACGCTGGTCAAAGCCGGGACTGCCGGAGACATCGGTCCGTTGATTGACGGCATGGTGCTTAACAAATCGCAGCTTGGGCTATTCAGCATCCGCGCAAACGTGTGCGATGCCAATGCGGTGAAGAGTGTGCAGTTCAACTTAAACGGAACTGTCTACAGAACCGAAAATGCTGCGCCATACGCCATCCAGGGCGACAAGCCTGCCGGAAGTTACACCGCGTGGAACCCGGCAGTGGGAACTTACACGCTGACGGTGACCGCTTACTCGCAGACATCTGCAACCGGAACCAGCGGAACCCCGCTGGCAGTGACGTTTGAAGTGGTGGCTTACTCTTACAAATTGGACGAGCCGCCCACCCTCGCACCCGAAGAATCAGAAATCACCGTGTATCCCAACCCGAATGACGGGAAATTTAATGTTGCGCTGAATTTGATTACAAAAACTGATTTCACCCTTGAAATTTTCAATCGGATAGGGCAATGCGTTTACTCGCGCAGTGTTTCGGGCTATTTAGGCGAATTCATTGAAAGCATCGAACTGAACCAGCCTGCCGGAGTTTATGTGATGCGCGTGCAAGCTGGAGATACGATGTATATCCGGAGAGTAGCGGTATACTAAGCGGTAATCAGGCCGGTGCACTGTCATGCTGCTTTTCTTCCCAATTTTCTCAGATGGCGGATGTGTGATGCAAGAGCTGCCCTGAGAGAGGGGTTGTACAAATAAGGAACTCCAAATTCAGTGGCCGTTTGCCTTACGATGGAGGCAATCTTGGGATAATGCACATGGCATACGCGCGGAAAAAGATGATGCACTGCCTGAAAGTTCAATCCGCCTAAATAAAAAGTAAGCAGGCGGTTGTTGCTGGCAAAGTCAGCCGTGGTGTGCAGTTGATGAATTGCCCATTCATTTTCAATGTTCCCTTTTTCATCTGGTTCCGGGAATGAGGTTCCCTCCACCACATGCGCCAGTTGAAACACCACGCTCAATATCAGACCTGCCACAAAATGCAGCGTGCAAAAACCGACAATCACCTGCCACCACGCCACATCCAGCAAAAGTAAAGGAAGGGCGAGCATGTAGAAATAATAAAACAGCTTCCATAAAATAATGAATGAAAGTATTCTGAACCGTTCCGAAGCGCTTCCACCCTGGTGTCTGGCTTTAGTGAACTGAACGTATTGCACAAAATCTTTTCCCGTTGCCCAATAGAAAGTCATGAGCGAGTAAAAAAAGAAAGCATAAACGACCTGGAAATATTGGATTGGCCTGTACTTCCCGCGTGGTGAAAAGCGCATCAATGACTTGTCGCCCACATCCGCATCATATCCGTGAATGTTGGTGTAGGTATGATGCTGGATATTGTGCTGAATTTTCCAATTGTTGGCATCGCCTCCCACCAGGTTTAATGACCATCCTATTATTTCATTAACCTTTTCCTTGGAAGAATAAGCGCCATGATTGGCATCGTGCATCACGCTCATGCCGATTCCGGCAAGCCCGAAACCCATAACCACCGTGAAAAGCCACATCATCCCTGCCGGCAGTATCCCAGACATAATGAGGAAATACGGTACGAAATACAAACACATCATGAAGATGGTTTTGAAAAACATCGTCCCATTGGCATATTGCGAAAGGTTGTTTTGGATGAAATACTCATCAACGCGCTGTTTCAGCGTGCTGTAAAACCGTGTCTTGTCTTTATTTACAAAAGTTACTTTCATTTTCATGGCTTGTTTTTTAAAAGAAGTTGTACATTCAAAACTGTGTTTTTTATGGTTTATTGTAATTGTGATGTACGGAAGGGATAATTTTCTGTTTCGTCAATCATCACAGGATTCGTCAGCCTGGCGGCATCCGGTTTTTAACCATTGTTCCCATGCTTTTTCTGCAGCTTTCTTGGTATCATTGGTGAAACGAAAAACTTTTTCTTGCAATACCTTCTCAGCCGGAACGCTGTGAGCATTCCTTAACATGACCTTTTACCATTACCATAGAATGTCTTTTTAATCTGTTCCCCTTAAATTTCCTAATATCCGGATTATCCGATTATTTTGCAGGTATGAAAACTACAGCCCTCACCCCAGTCCATATCAGCCTCGGAGCGAAGATGTCTGAGTTTGCAGGTTACAACATGCCTATTGTCTATACCTCCATCAATGAAGAGCATCTGGCGGTGCGCAGCAGCGTGGGCGTGTTTGACGTGTCGCACATGGGCGAGTTTTTAGTGAAGGGGAAAAAGGCGCTTGACCTTGTGCAGAAAGTCACCACCAACGATGCGGCTAAGCTCGTTCCCGGCAAGGCGCAGTACTCCTGCCTCACCAACCAGGCAGGCGGCATCGTGGATGATTTGCTGGTGTACATGCTGGATGAAAATGAATACCTGCTGGTTGTGAATGCCTCCAACATTGAAAAAGACTGGAACTGGATTACGCAATTCAAAGGCAGCGGGGTGAAGATGAACAACATCTCCGATGACATTACGCTGCTAGCCGTGCAGGGACCCCGCGCGGCTGATGCGCTGCAGCCGCTCACCAAGGTTGATTTGAAAGCTATCCCTTACTACAGCTTTGTGCGCGACAGGTTTGCAGGCATAAGCAACGTCATCATCTCAACCACCGGCTACACCGGGGCAGGAGGATTTGAATTATACTTCGACCGGAAATATTCGGAAAAAGTGTGGAACGCGGTGTTTGCCGCAGGAAAGGATTATGGCATCAAGCCGGTGGGGCTTGCCGCCCGTGACACACTGCGTCTTGAAATGGGCTACTGCCTCTACGGCAATGATATTGATGAAACCACCACCCCGCTGGAAGCCGGGCTGGGGTGGATAACCAAGTTCAACAAAGAATTCATCGGCTGGGATGCTCTGCTGAAGCAAAAACAGGAAGGCGTGAAGCGCAGGCTGATTGGGTTTGTACTGACTGACAGAGGCATTGCGCGGCATGGCTATCCCCTGCGCGATGCCGAAGGAAACATTATCGGCAGCGTGACATCGGGCACCATGTCGCCTTCGCTGAAAAAGCCCATCGGCATGGGCTATGTGACAATCTCCTTTGCCCACCCCGGCAGCGAAATATTTGTTCAGATACGCGACAACACCGTGAGGGCAAGCGTGGTGAAGTTCCCTTTTTTGACAGTGGAGAAAGAAGTGGCAAAGGTTTAACGCTCATCCGAAAACTATAAACCCAGCTTGTTTAAAACGCCCCATCAAACCTGTCTCTCTTCCGCGTCAGTTTCAGATCTTGCAAGATGGATGATTTCACGTTGAGCTGCATGGCGTAGCGCTGGTATTCCTTCGGATAAGGGACCCAGTCAAATCGCAGCACCCAGCAGTGCAGGTCACGAATCACGCTGATTGCGGTATAGACGAAATCCATTTCGTCAAAATCAAAACCGGTTTGCAGGTTCATCTTCCACTTGGGCGTGATGTTGGCATCGAAGTTAAAATCAACCGAGTTGTAAGAGACATTAAAAGCATCGGGGTTCCCAATATCGCCTTTTGACAATCCCAGCCGGTAACTCAGGGTGAAGCTCCAGGGGATGGTGAAATCATAATACAACTCGCGGTTTTGCTCAATCATCCGCTTTTCTTCTTCGGTAACCAATTGCTCATGCTTCACCTCCGGTTGAGTTGTCTGTTTTGATTGAAAACGTGTTGAGAGGCTGAAGCGGGCGCTGGAGAGGCGGGTGAAATGTCTTTCTTCTTCAAAAACAAATTTGTTAATCCGCCTGTTGCTGCTGTCAACAGTGTAAGGGTCAAGCGTAAAACCGAAGTCGAGCGATACCTTGCTTTGCGCAAATGATGTTCTTCCGCTGATGCCGATGGTGCTCAGGTTCAGCGAGTCGGCAGCCAGGTTGTAGCTGCCGGATATGCTGAAACTTTCCAGCAGGGCGATTTTTTTTTCGTGCTTCACGGTGTCTTTCTTCGAAAAGACCTTCATCTCAAGCACGTTGCTCAGATTCAGCCCGATGCTGCCTATTAGCCCGCGTGACGGACTTCCGTAAATACCCACTCCTTCAAAGATGGAGTAGGTTTGAGTTGTCCCGCTGGTGTCAACCTGCACTGTTTTGTAATATCCCCAGTGCGGCTTTCCGAAATCGGGAACGTAGCTGACATTCAGTGAGGGCGTAAACACATGCCTGATGGCTTTCAGCTTGCCCTTGAAATTCACCTGCCCGTAAAGCTTGGTGGTGAGAGATGCGCCCGCATTGAAATCGCGCGCTGCTGCAAACCCGAAGATGGTGTCGGTAACAACACGCCCGTAGGATGTGTCAGTGCCGTCAATGATAATAGCGGGGTCCCACTTCCGGCTGATGGTTTGGAAATACCACCGCTCGGTGTAGTTAAATCGTGGCGCTAATGTAAAATACTTGAAAAGCTTCAGTGAGCTTGAAACGGGAACGGAATGCCGCACTCCGTAACGTGCCTTCCTGAACGTTTCTTTTTCCAGAAAAGAGGAGTCGTTGCCCGAAATGACGTTCTGCGCTTCGAAGTTGTAGCTGAAGCCGATGTCGTGGTACCACCGGTGCCTGATGATGCCCCTTTTGGGCTGAAAGGGCTGGATGCGCGATATGCCGAATGCAATCACAGGCAATTGCAGGTTCATCTGCCCGGTGTTCAGGTTCTGGTCGTGGGCAAGGTTCAGGCTCAGGGAAAACGGCTTTCCCGCCCATGATTTGGAGTATGATATTTTTGATGCCAGCATGTTTTTCAGCACGCGCTCTTTATCATAAGAAAAATTCTTGTCGTATGATGACGAGCCGAAGTTCACGTTGGCGGTGAAGCGGCTGTTAAGCGCTGCTTTGGTTTCCTGCGAATGGTTCCAATTGACGCGGAAATCATTTTTTACGTTGAAGTCAGGCGATTCCGGCTCGCCCAGCCTGTTTTGCCCGAAGTCAACACGGATGTTGCCGTTGTAGTGGTACCGCTTCCGGTAAACTGAATTGGCTTTAATCGCCCAGCTTCCGCTGGTGTAGATGTCACCGCGGAGGGCAAGGTCAACGTAGTCGCTGATGGCAAAGTAGTAGCCGCCATTGCGCAGGAAGAATCCGCGGCTTTGCTCTTCGCCCCATTCAGGCAGCAGAATGCCGGAGCGCTGTCCCTTCCGAATCGGAAAAATAGCAAACGGCAGATACACGGGAAGCGGCACATCTGCCACCACCATGTTGGCAGGTCCGGTGGCAATGACCTTGTCAGGCACCACTTTCATTCGCTTGGCGCGGAAGTAAAAATGCGGTTCCTCCAGATTGCAGGTAGTGTACTTGCCCTGGTAGCCGTACCATTCATTGTTCGGCTGGCGCTTCACCGCCTCACTGTGAATGTACCCCTCGCCCTCCTGCGTCATCACCTGGTACACCTTTCCCTTGGTGGTCTTGAAATTGTAAGCGAGCTTCTTTGCCTTGTAGGAGTTGGCGCCATCGGAGAAGTCCGCGTAGCCGGCAGGATTTCCTGCTGTATCTTTTCTCACCTCAGCGGTAAGCGTGCTGTTTGACCAGTCGTATTCAATGTAGTCTGATTTCAGTTGGATGTTTTTATAACTGGCGGAGGCTTCGCCATACAGGTGCACTTTTTTCCCCACCACGTCATACACGATGGAATCGCGCGCAGCATATTTCACCGGGGCGTCAAGAGTGTCTTTCGAAATCGGAATTTCGCTGATGCCGGCATCCGGTTTGACAACGGTATCCTGCTCAGCAGATAATGAGTCAGCGATGATTGCGTTTTGCAGGATGGTATCATCAAAGAAAATGTTGCTGTGTGTATTTTGTTCAACAAAACACGAATCCGTTGCCCAACAACAGGCTACCGGCAACTGACAACCGGCAATAAGCGGAAGCAGCGTTGAAAACCTCAACTGGAAATTGGATTAATTTTGGAAGTAAAGTTTGGTTTATTAAAGATACAAAGACCAAAAACACACCGCAGTGAAATTTATTGTCCTATTGTGGCTTACGGGCACATTGCTCAATTCGGCAATGGCGGGCGGCTCATTGTCTCCCAATGACAAATTCGGAATCAAAACGGTGGTGATTGACCCCGGACATGGCGGCAAAGACCCCGGTGCGCTGGGCTACTCCACTTCGAGGGAGAAAGACATTACGCTGAAAGTAGGCTTGAAGCTGGGTCAGTACATCCGGGAAAATTTTCCCGATGTGAATGTGATTTACACCCGTGACAAGGATGTGTTCGTTGAGCTGCACGAGCGGGCAGCCATCGCCAACCGCGCTAATGCTGATTTGTTTATTTCGATTCACTGCAACTCCTCGCCCTCGCCCTCAGCTTACGGCACTGAGATTTACGTGCTTGGTTTGCATAAGTCAGAAGAAAATCTTGCCGTAGCGAAAAAAGAGAATTCGGTTATCCTGATGGAAGACGATTATGTGGACCATTACGATGGCTTCGACCCGAATTCAACAGAGGGATACATTCTTTTTTCACTGGTGCAAAACGCCCACCTCAACCAAAGCATTGACATCGCGTCAAAAGTGGACAACCAGTTTGAGCAGCGTGCTAACCGCAAAAGCCGCGGAGTGCACCAGGCGGGCTTCATGGTGCTGTATAAAACCGCTATGCCCAGCATTTTGGTGGAGTTGGGATTTCTCACCAACAAAAATGAGGAGGCTTACCTGATGTCAGATGAGGGAACAACCTGTATGGCTTCTGCCATCTTCAGGGCGTTTAAAGAATATAAAACGCAGGTAGAACAAGCGATTCCCGAAGAAGGCGTGATTGTGAAGAAAACCTCTGAGCCGGAGAAAACGGAAGACGCCTCCCCTGTATTCAAAGTACAGTTCGTTGTTATGAAAACAAACATGCCGGAGCTCGGAAGCAAATACAACATGATTGAAACCTTCGAAGTGGAAAAAACCGAGAATAATCTTTACCGCTATCTTACCGGCAATTTCAAGGATTACAATGAAGCCGTGAAACTCCAAAATACCCTCAAGGCAAAAGGCATCAAAGATGCGTTTGTTGTCGCCTACAAAAACGGAAAGCGGGTTACGATAAAAGAAGCGCTGGCTAAAAACTGAAACGATTCACGGCTCAGCAAATGACGCAGAAGGAAGAGATAATTTTAAATGCGATTAACGATTTTACATTCCGTAAATCTGCCTTCTATTCGGGACTTAGTTGTAAGGCTCAGACTCTCTCCTTGTTCGAAGAAGGTGCGGAGTAAGGCTTTGAATCATCATCGAATTCCCTATTTTTGACGTTCCCCAAATAAATTATCACCATTGAAAATATCCGATGAAACCAAAGTAGGCGTACTTGCGGCTTTCGGCTTGGCTATCCTGATTATCGGTTACAATTTCCTCAGAGGTAAAAATATCTTTGAACCCAAGCGGGAATACTATTATGCCGTCTTCAGCAAAGTGGAAGGGCTCAACCCCTCAGACCCCGTGACTCTGAATGGCTTACCTATCGGAAAGGTTGCCTCTCTGGGCCTTCTTGATGACTCCAGCGGCAAGTCAATAGCCCGGATACATTTGGTAAAAAAAGTTAAAATTCCAACGAATTCAGCCTTTCAGCTTTACAGCTCCGACCTGCTGGGCGAGAAAGCCGTTCAGTTGATTTTGGGTGATTCGAAAGAGCTTGCCCGGGAAGGCGATACGCTTTCCGGCTTGGTGTCAGCCTCCCTGCAGGAATCGGTGAACGAACAGATTGCGCCTGTGAAGCAGAAAGCCGAAAACCTGCTGCTCTCCATTGACACAGTGATTGAGTCAATCAAGGTAATTGTCAGAGGCGGTCAGATTGAGAGCAGCATGGCGAGCATTGAAAAAGCCACCAATGAGTTTGAGAAAGTGGCGAAAAACATTGACACGCTGGTGAGCACGCAGCGCGAAACGCTGAGCCGCACCTTCACCCATATCGAACGTATCACCGCCACCCTTGACAGCAACAGCGCCAACATCACCCGCATCTTTGAAAACTTCGGGCAGATTTCCGATTCATTGAGCGATGCCAACCTCAAGCAAACCATCAACAATATGAACAAATCGCTGGATGAATTGCAAACACTGCTTGACAAAATAAACAGAGGGGATGGCACGCTGGGCTTGCTGGTTACTGACCGGAAGCTGTACGATAACCTCAACAACGCCACCAAGAACCTCGAAACGTTGCTGGCTGACCTGGAAGCCAACCCGAAAAAATATGTTCACTTCTCGCTGTTTGGAAGAGGTGAGAAGGAGAAAAAAAAACAACCAGCCAGCGGACAATAGCCCGTTAGATTGCGGTTATATACCCGATGAATGAAAAAGGCAAGGTGCAAAAA
>DATLYB010000275.1:0-2700 GCA_035575215.1 Chitinophagales bacterium | reverse complement strand
GTGAACCGCTGGGAGGAAATCATTCAGACGCGCCTTGCGCAGGGAAACGCGATGGGACTGAGCGATGAATTCATCAAACAATGGCTGAAACTCATCCATCAGGAATCCATTCTGGTACAGCAGAATGTGATGAATAAAAATTCGAAGAGAGTGTAGAAACTTCTTTCTTCAGCAAATCTTCCGAACCGTTTACCTATTCGTTGTATTTTTACGCTCCGCTTTCCAAATCGTATTCTTTTATTAAATTCCTTTTTCATGGCAATTATGGTATTTGTCACAGGCGGCACCTTTGACAAAGAGTATGACGAGATTAACGGCAGACTGTATTTCAAAGACACGCATCTGCCCGAAATGCTGAAGCTGGGGCGATGCACGCTTGATATTCGCATCCGCACGCTGATGATGATTGACAGCCTGGAAATGACTGACGAAGACCGGGATGTGATTATCCGGCAAAGCAAGCGATGCGAGGAACAACGGATTATCATCACGCACGGCACTGACACGATGGTGAAAACCGCCAAGGTTCTGGAACAGGAAAAAATTCCAAAAACGATTGTGCTTACCGGGGCGATGATTCCTTACAAGTTTGGCAGCAGCGATGGATTTTTCAATCTCGGCAGCGCTTTTGCGCTGGTGCAAACGCTGCCTCACGGAGTGTATATTGCCATGCACGGAAAGTATTTCAACGCCAGCAACGTAGCGAAAAATCAGCAAACAGGCTATTTTGAGGAACTTAGACGGGAATGAATCGTTACTTCTTCTGTCTTGTCCTACTTCATAAAACAGCGACTCATGACTATTTCCAGCTTCAGCAGCTGTCTCAGGCCGGGAAGGTACATGGATAGCGACCATCCCGCAGTGGTTGATTATGCCCGCAAGCACAGGGGCAGCTCTGCGGACCCTGTCAAGCAGTCAGTAAGCCTCTATTATTCCGTGCGGGATGATTTTTTATACGACCCCTTCCATGTGGACCTCAGCGATGAAGGTCTTAAATCGAGCACGGTGCTGAAGCGCGGCTCGGGTTATTGTGTGGAGAAAGCAGGCTTGCTCGCTGCCTGTGCCCGCGTGCTGGGAATACCCAGCCGCATCGGGCTTGCCGATGTCCGCAATCATATTGGCGCAGAAAGGCTGCGGCAACTGCTGCGCTCTGATGTGTTTGCCTGCCACGGCTACACCGAATTGTTTCTGAACGGCAAATGGGTGAAAGCCACACCCGCCTTCAACAAAAAGCTGTGCGACAAGCTGGGAGTGGCAGCGCTGGAATTCAACGGAAGGGAAGATTCCATCTTTCAGGAGTATGACGAACACGAAAAGGGCGAGAGAAAATTTATGGAATATCTCCATGACCACGGCACGTTTGACGACATTCCCAAGGAATACATGGTGGCGGTGCTGAAAAAACACTATCCGCATTTTTTCGAAGACGGTGCGCAGGAAGCGCTCGCAGGGGAAAATATTTTTTACAATCTTTAAAAACAATCATTGGGACGCTGCATCTCAGCCACATTCCCTTGCACTGAAAAGGCGCACCCTGTCCTTTCAAATACTTCCGCCTATACTTTACGCATCAGCAACACAATCGCTGAAGTGAATGCAGCGCAGTGGGATGACCTGCTTCCCGCCAGCCACCTGTTTCTAAGCCGCAGCTATCTGAGGTCTCTGGAAGAAAGCACGGGCAGCGAAGTTCAATACCGCTACCTCATGATTCAGCAAAACCATCTTCCCGTGGCGCTGGCTTTTTTCCAGATAATCCACTTTCAAGGCTCAAATGTGGAACGTGACGGATGGCACGGAGAAAAAACAATCATTGCCCGTGCCGCCCATGCCTTCAGGAAAATGGTGGTGGCGGTGGTCAATAAAATTTCATTGAACATTCTTGTGAGCGGTAATGCGTTTGTCACGGGCGAATACGGCTTTTACATCGTGCCGGAAGCTAAAGCTGATTTCAGCTTACTTCTGGCTATTCAGGAGGGAATGGAAAAAATCATTTCGGAAAACGAAAAGAAAATTTCAGGCATCCTGGTAAAAGATTTCTATGGAAACAGCAAGAGCAGCGTGGAGGAACTGAAGCATGCCGGCTTTCTTGAGTTCCGCGTCAATCCCAATATGATTCTTTCGATTAAGCCGGATTGGAAATCGTTTGATGATTATCTGGGGAGCATGGCATCCAAGTACCGTACCCGCATGAAAAAGGCGCTGAAGCGCGCGGAGCCGCTGACCATCCGGGAGATGAACGCGGATGAATTGCGCCAGTGCCTTCCCCAGCTCAGCTCGCTTTACGATGAAGTGGTGGATGAAGCCGCCTTTAAGCTCGCTAAGCTGAAGATTGAATACATTGTGCGCCTGAAAAAAGAGCTGGGAGAAAAATTCGGAGTGATTGGATTTTTCAGAAATGATGAGCCGGTCACCTTCATTTCGTATTATCTGCATGAAAATGATTTGGTGGCGGGGTATATGGGAATGAGGCGAGCGTTGAATCACGAATATGATTTGTACCTGAATGTTTTGCTGCGGCTTGCCGAAACAGGTATCCGAAGGAAAATGATGCAAGTTGTTTACGGCAGAACGGCAATGGAAATCAAAAGCTCGGTTGGCGCGGTGCCTCATCCGATGTACCTGTATGTGAAGCACCGTTCACCGCTTGTGAATTTTATCATCAAGCAAACCGTGCGCTATTTATCGCGTGAAGAAAAGTGG
>DATLYB010000274.1:0-3179 GCA_035575215.1 Chitinophagales bacterium | reverse complement strand
GCAAGGGGCATGAGTTGAAGGCGTGTGTGCCGGGCGGCTCGTCAGTGCCCATCCTGCCGGCAAGCCTCACGCTGAAAACCGCCAAGGGCGAGCCGCGCCTGATGAGCTACGAATCGCTGGCTGATGGCGGCTTCGTCACCGGCAGCATGCTCGGTTCGGGCGGCTTCATCGTGTATGACGAAACCACGTGCATCGTGCACAACACCTACAGCTTCACGCACTTCTACCACCACGAGTCATGCGGGCAGTGCAGCCCCTGCCGCGAAGGCACCGGCTGGATGAAGAAAATCCTCCACCGCATTGACGAAGGCCACGGACACATGCACGACCTCGACACGCTGTGGGACGTGCAGAAAAACATTGACGGCAACACCATCTGCCCCCTGGGCGATGCGGCAGCATGGCCCGTAGCGAGCGCGCTGCGCCACTTCCGCGAAGAGTTCGAATTCCACATCAAGCACCCCGACAAGGCGAAGGCAACGTGGTTTCCCGCGAAGTCAATCTATTTGAGCAGCAAAGCTGCGGTGGCGGTTTGATTTTGAGGTGGGTTTGGCGCGGGTGACTTAGTTTCCTTTGTGGCTCTGTTTTGTAGCGTAGCGTTATAGGAGGGCAGTAATTATCTGCGAGGGAAGAAAAAGTCTGTCCCTAATGTTGAAAAATATTTTTTATCGGATTGTATAATATTTCAAAATTCTTTTTTACCTTTAGGTAAATTAATTGCCATGAAAAACGCACTTTCAATGCTATTAATGGTTTTCATATGCGCATTTGCATATGGCCAATATTACAACACTACTACTCGACCTTATGAAGATGTTTACGGGAATAACTATTCAAACTTTAACAACTTATTTGAGGACTCCGACAATGATGGCTTGAATGGCTACTTTGATAATAATGATCGCAGCTCAAATGTCTTCGATTCGTATAAAATCGAAACACCCAAGTTTAGCAATAGTACTTGGTCAACGCCAAGTTATTCAACGCCACGTTACAACAGCTATCCCTCCTATGATTTTAACAGCAACAGGACAATATATACAGGACCGAGAGGTGGGCAATACTACATTAATAGTAACGGAAATAAAACTTACATCAAAAAAGATCCTTGGTAAACCTAAGCCGGAAAAGAAAAAAGGGCTGTTCATTTTGAGCAGCCTTTTTTATTTATTCCGGAGGAAGTCAAAATGGCTAATCCAATTGTACTTTATAAATACCGTGATTGGGTTCAAAAAACTCACCAATCCCTTTTGAAGGATTATAAAGGTTATTTTGCTTCTCCGAGAGACTTCAATGACCCTTTTGATTGTCGAATCTATCCAAACATGTATCTTCTAAATACCGATGAAATAATTACGAACTGGAACACTACCTTATCAAATACCCCGAAAAATTATTGTATGCTGAAGTGCCAATGATGTTATTGGGATGAGGAAGAGTAGTACAAAGATAATTCTTCCAAACTCTCACCTGAACTTGGTCATTTTGGTTCAGCTTTGCTATTGAAGTTACATGTAAGTACGCTCCTGTGGTTGTATTATCCATATTTCTTACAGCGCAATCCAAATCTATTCCGGTACTGACATTTCGTAAACAAATAGATGCCGCGTCATTAGAGCAGAAACCAACTATGTCATTAAGCTGGACTTTGGCTTCAAAGAAATATACCCCACTTTTTGGAGCGGTAAACATGCCCGTACTATTATTATATGCTGCTGAGTCATCAAACTCTTCAGCCTCAAAAATCATTTGATTCCAACTATAATTCGTTAAAGGATGTGAATTGCTCGGGTTAGCATATGCTTTGAATGCCAAACCAGTTTTAGTTTCTTGTGGCAATTTTACAAAGCCACCATTGGTTAAAAAGAGAGTGTCATTACTAATGGAAAGGTATTGCAACTCATTAGTAGGGTTGGCATCAGCATCATTCACGCTGTCGGGAATCACTACGCTGTTACCACGACTGATTGAAAGAATTCCGGAAGAATAATTCAATGTCTGGTCGTCTGTATTATCAAGAAAGGAAGTTAAGTCAATTGAATTGCCATTGGAGATTGAAATGATATTTCCTGATAAAGAAAGACTTTGATTGTCACTACCTATGTTCGATAGGTTCACAGTGTTCCCATTACTAATACTCAAACTGTTGCCAATAAGGGAAAGTTGCTGGCTGTCACGGTCAACACCAACTACCTGCGCACTTCCTGCATAAAGCGCATAAGGAACGGAAAGCAACTCAGACATTCCGATTAAAGTAAAAACTCCTTGTTCATATTGTTGTATTTCCAATTGCATCCACTTGCTGCCCGTTGCCCAATCAATATTTGCAAACAAGCCACTGGGTTGTATTCCCCTTCCAATCGAAATATTAAACAGCCCGAATTTGTTTGTTCCTGTCTTGTGTATCTCCGAATAAACAACACCGCCACCGGCAGCGCTGTCAAGAATGGAAACCCTCACGGTAATGTTTGCATTCTCCATGATGCTCCCCATCGAATCCCTCGCCACCGCCTGGTATTTGATAGCCTGCGGCACCTGGGCAAGGAGAATTGAAAGGGAGAGAGTGAGGCAGGTGGTGAGGAGGAGGATTCTCATAGATTCAAAATACGAAATTAGGTTGAGATTTTACTAACTTCGGTTCATGTCAGCACAAACACTCACCATAAAAGTTAAGAACAAAAAAGCGTACAACCTGCTCAAAAATCTCGAAGAAGCAAAGCTGATTGAGGTCGTAAACGAACCCATCGGCATTTACGAAGCAAGAAAAATTATCCGCAAAGCAGAGAAAAGCAAATCCATCCCGCTCCTTGACGCCAAGGCTATCAGCGAAACATGGAAGAATTCGAGATAGTCATCAAGGAATACGCTCTTGACCAGCTCCAGCAGGAATATTATTATTACGCTGAAAATTATTCTCTCGACTACGCAGAAAAGTTCAGGCTTGAGTTTTTCAAACGAGTTTCAAAAATTCTTCCACTCCATTTATCACATCCGGAATGTCGTTTTCTTCCAACCAAGAATCACATTTACAGAAACATCGTGTGGGGAAACTATCTGATTGTTTACAAGGTGAAGAAGAAAGTTATTGAAGTGCTATGCTTATTTCACTCAAAACAAAATCCGAAAAAATTGAAGCGGCTGAGAAGATTGAAGTAAGGCAGTCCTTTCCGAATTGATTC
>DATLYB010000273.1:0-5085 GCA_035575215.1 Chitinophagales bacterium | reverse complement strand
GTTTTGGACTATCACTGCCTTTGCCAAAAAAGCGGTGATGAAGAAAGGCGAAGAACCTTCTCTGGTTGAGATTTTAGCGGTGATAGCAGCCGGTGTCACTGGCGGGCTGGCATGCACCTTCTCTGACACACTTTGGTTCTCGGCTGTGGAAGGCGAGGTGTATGCGCTCTCCACGTTTTTCATCACGTTTGTTTTTTGGTGCATCATGAAATGGGAGGCATCAGAGGATGAGCGTCACCGCGACAAGTGGATTGTATTTGCCGCATTCGCAGTAGGATTATCCATCGGAGTACATCTGATGAGCTTGTTAGCCATTCCCGCTATGGCGATGGTTTATTATTTTAAAAAATACAAACCCACTCCCTGGGGCACGCTGGGCGCACTGGTGGTCGGGTTTTTAATCCTGATGTTCGTCTATGTGGGCGTGGTGAGCAAGCTGGTCAACCTCCTTGCTTCCTTCGATTTGTTTTTTGTGAACAAGCTGAACTTCCCTTTTGGCAGCGGAGCGGTTTTTTTTGGACTGCTGACGGCAGCAGGGCTGGTGGGCGGCTTGATTTACGCATCAAAAGCGGGCGGCATCAATTTCGGGCTCTTCACGATTAGCCGCGAAAATCTTCAGACTGCGCTGCTGTCGGTAGCGATGATTCTGATTGGATTTTCAACCTATGCGGTCGTGGTAATCCGCGCCATTGCCGTTCCGCCCATTGACATGAACAAGCCTGCCGACATCTTCCGACTGCAGGCATACCTGAACCGCGAACAGTATGGCGACCGTCCGCTGCTGTACGGTCCGCATTTCAACGCTTATCCAACGGAAATAATCAAGCTGGGGAAACGGTATTATAAAGGCGAAGAAAAATACATCGTGATTGGCGACAAGATTGACTACAAGTTTGATGAGAAAGACATGATGGTGTTTCCGCGGCTGGGCTCATGGCAGGACGACCGCCACGTGGAGGCATACCGCGCCATGCTCGGCTTGAAGGAAAATGAAGACCCCACGATGGCTGACAACATTCGGTTTTTCGTTAACTACCAGGTGATGTTCATGTGGTTCCGCTATTTCATGTGGAATTTTGCCGGCAGGCAGGATGACATCCAGGGGAGATTTGACAATAACAACGGACACTGGCTCAGCGGCATAAAATTCATTGACGAACTCCGGCTGGGTCCGATGGACAACCTCACTGATGAGTTGAAGAACAATAAAGCCCGGAACAAATTCTACATGATTCCTTTTTTCCTCGGCCTGCTGGGGATAGGCTATCTGATTTCAAAAGACCACCGGGATTTTATCGTGGTGCTGACGCTGTTTATTTTCACCGGTCTGCTCGAAATCGTCTTCTTCAACTCGCCACCCTTTGAGCCGCGCGAGCGCGACTACACGCTGGTGGGCTCGTTTGTCACTTACACGATTTGGATTGGCTTCGGAGTGCTGGCGATTTTTGAATTTCTGCGAACAAAAATTCAGCCTCACCTTGCGCTGGGAACAGCTTTTTTACTCAGCCTCACCGCCCCTGTCCTGATGGCAAAAGACGGCTATGACGACCATGACCGCTCCGGCAGATATACTGCCCGCGATTTTGCAATCAATTACCTGGAGTCATGCGCGCCCAATGCGATTCTCTTCACGCAGGGCGACAATGACACCTATCCGTTATGGTATGCGCAGGAGGTGGAAGGCGTCAGAACCGATGTGCGCGTGGTGAACCTCAGTCTTCTTGGAGTGGATTGGTACATCGAGCAGTTGAAGTACAAGCTGAATGATGCGGCTCCGGTGAAGATTACCCACAAGCCCGAACAATACCTCGGCAACAAGCGCGATGTCACGCGCTATTATGACAACAAAAAGGTGCCGCAGGACAAGCCGCTCGAACTGAAAAATGTCATACAGTTTATCGCCAGCGAAGAACGCTCCGCTCAGGTGCAGCTGAGCAATGGCGAGTTTGTCAACTATCTGCCGACCAAAAACATCAAGATTACGGTTGACTCGATGGCAATCGTCAGCAACAAAGTGATTCCCGAATCGCTCTATCCGCAGATGGTGAAAGAGGTCCGCATCAAAATAGGGCGTAATAACCTGCTGAAGAATGATTTGATTGTGCTGGATATCATCGCCAATAACCTGTGGGAACGACCGATTTACTTTGCCGTATCAGTGGCTCCCGAATCGTACCTGGGATTTCAGAATTATTTCCAACTGGAAGGACTGGCTTACCGCATCGTGCCTGTTGAAAAGAAAGACCGCAGCGGTCAGGGCGGCTTTGTAGGAACCGACATCATGTATAATAACGTGATGAATAAGTTCAAATGGGGCGGCATTGAAAAGAAAGACACCATCACCTACACGCTGAAAGCCGGTGACACTCAATCATCCATTGCAGAAAAATTCAACCTCAGCGAAGAGGAACTGGCATTATTCAATCCATCGGTCAGCGAATTCAACACGGGTGCTCAGATAAAAATCATCATCCCCCATCCGCTTTATCTGGATGAAAACATCCTGCGCATGACGATGAACCTGCGCAGCAATTTCGCCAGGCTGGTAGAAGCGCTGATTGACGCGGGCAAAACCGAAGAAGCTAAAAAAGCCATTGACCGCTGCATGGACGTGATGCCGCGACAAACCGTGCCGTACAATATATTCATGGTGCGTTTTCCGGAGTATTACTACAAGTTAGGCGAGAAAGAAAAAGCCCGCATGTTAATCCGGCAGCTTGCAAAAGTTTACGAACAGGAACTGCGCTATAATACCGACATGCTCGATTACGACCCGGGCGCCAAGCGCAGCACCCAGCAGGCGATGGCTGTGATGCAGGAGCTCTCGCGCGTGGCCGAATTCTATAAAGACGAAGAAACCAAAAAGGAACTGGACGAGCGGTTTGATGCAATGAAGGAATTGTACATGCCGAATAGCCCGCCTTGAGCAGGGTTATTCTTTTTAAAATGTTCAGCACTGCACCGGCTTTTTTCCTATTCATACCTTTTGTGGTTGATGGCTTATAGTTGCGATATGCCAGCAACAAACGACAAACGACAAACGACAGGCGAGTGAATCGGCACCACCTCATTTACGGGAGGCATCCCATCCTCGAAGCGCTCAGAGCTGACAAAGGGTTTGAAAAAATCTTACTTCAGCAGGGGGCGCACTCCCCTGAAATCAATGCCATTAAAGAGCTTGCCCGGCAAAAGAAAATTCCCCTTCAGGTGGTGCCGCCACAGAAGCTGAAAACCATCACATCGAAAAATCACCAGGGCATCATCGGCTTTCTTTCACTGATTCAATATTACACCGTGGAGGACGTGATGCTGAAGGCGTATGACGAAGGCCGCTCCCCGCTGTTTCTGATGCTCGATAACATCACCGATGTGAGAAATTTCGGTGCCATTGCGCGAACGGCAGAACTTACCGGAACGGATGCGCTGGTGGTTCCGCAAAAGGGCGGTGCGCTGATAAATGCCGATGCCATCAAATCATCCGCAGGAGCGCTGAACCTCATTCACGTATGCAAGGTGAAGTCGCTGGATGAGGCTGCCGGCTATTTCCGGCTGAACGGCATCCGCATTTTCGCTGCCGATGAAAGGGCGGAGAAAAAACTGTTTGAAATGGATTTCCGCGTTCCGGCAGCCATCATCCTCGGTGCGGAAGGAGCAGGCGTCCGCAGGGAATTGATTGCAAAATCAGACGAATCATTCGCCATCCCCATGGCTGGAAAGATTGGTTCATTCAATGTTTCCGTGGCAGCGGGAATCATCTTGTACGAAGCGATGCGGCAGCGGATGCCGGCAAAATAATTACTCAGACGCAGCGGTCATTTGTTCAATGCAGGTAAGGCTTTTAAGGATTACTCCGCTTGTTTATCTATTTTTACCCCCTTCCAAATAATCAATATGAAACACCCCTCTTTTCTTAAAACACTACTTCCGCATCTCATCGCTGCCGGAATTTTTACTGCGCTGACATGGGCGTATATGTTCCCTCTCCTTCAGGGTAAAGGCTTGGCTCAGCACGATATCATGCAGGCTGCGGGTATGCAGAAGGAAATACGCGATTATCACGAAAAGACGGGGAAATGGAGTTTGTGGACCGGCAGCATGTTCAGCGGTATGCCCGCCTACCAGATTTATGCAGAATATCCCTCCAGCCTGGTAACCCACGTCATCAATGCTTTCAAAATCTTTTTTCCTGACGAAGCGCATCTTGTTTTCCTGCTGATGCTGTGTTTTTATGTCCTGCTGTTCACTTTCACAAAAAATCCATGGGTGAGCGTGCTCGGAGCCATTGCGTTTGCCTTTTCATCTTACAACTTCATCAATCTTGACGCGGGGCACACCAGCAAGGTGCGCTGCATTGCGCTGATGGCTCCCATCCTGGCCGGATTCATGGCGGCTTTCCGCGGGCGCCCCTTCTTTGGCGCTGCCCTCACTGCGCTGACGCTTGCCATGCAGGTGCGCTCCAACCATTTTCAAATCACGTATTACACGATTATTGCTGCGGAAGTGATTTCGCTGTTTTATCTCATCATCGCCATCCGGGATAAACAAGTTCTTGATTTCGCAAAAGCCGCTGCGCTGCTTGCCCTCGCATCGGCATTGGGCGTTGGCGCCAACACCAGCCAGCTTTGGACGACCTACGAGTATTCAAAAGAAACCATTCGCGGAGGCACTTCCGAGCTGGCTGAAGAACGTTCCAGCGGATTGGATAAAGACTATGCTTTCAGCTGGAGCTACGGCAAGCTGGAAACATTCACGCTGGTGATTCCCAACTTCATGGGGGGCGCTTCGCAGGACAATGTTGGCGGGAACTCCAGGCTTGCCGAAGAGCTGCGGAAAAGAGGAATGGCTGAAAATCAAGTAAGAAAAATTGTGGAAGGCGCTCCGACTTACTGGGGCGACCAGCCTTTTACATCCGGCCCCACCTACTTTGGCGCGATTGCCTGTTTTTTGTTTGTGCTGGGGATGTTTATCGTACGGAATCCCGTCAAGTGGGCTTTTTTGTTTTTGACAGTCCTGTGCGTGCTGCTGTCATGGGGAAAAAATTTCGAGACGTTTAACCTGTTTTTCTTCAACCACTTTCCGATGTAC
>DATLYB010000272.1:0-4507 GCA_035575215.1 Chitinophagales bacterium | reverse complement strand
AAGGCATATCTTCTTCAAGCACGGAGGCTCCGAATGGTCTGAACGAGTCCCTGAATTTTATTTTGTTGTTCACCGCTGATTGGATATCAGGCGCTGCAGGGTTAGCCAGGATACTGCGGTTTCCCAATGCCCGCGGACCAAATTCCATCCGTCCCTGAAACCAGCCGATTACCTGATTTCTTGCCACAAGCTGGGCTGCGCTTTCAGCCGGATTGCTGCATTCTTCAAAATAGGTATTGCAATTTTTCAACGTTTTCCATATCTCCTCGTTGCTGAATTCATTTCCCAGAAAAACATGGTCCGGTGCTGCCGGGGTTATTCCGTTTTCGAGGCAGGCGAGGAAAGCGGCACCCATCGAGATTCCTGCATCGCTTGAAGCAGGATGGACATATAACCTCTCCACAAAGGGAGCATCCATTACCCGCTGATTCATCAGGCAATTAAGCCCCACGCCTCCCGCCAGGCATATCTTCCGCAAACCGGTTGCATCTACGTAATGTTTCAGCATTTTCAGTACGGTTTCATCAAGATGATTCTGTGCCGATGCCGCAATGTCTTTGTAAAACGGAGTGAGCGGCTGGGTGGGAATTCTTCTTCCGGCTCCCATTTTCTTCTCGAAGGCGGAATTGAAAATCATCTCATCGCGATGCAGGGAAGGGGCTCCCGGTGGGCTTGTTTTGATAAACCCGGTGTTTAGCTTCAATTCACCGTTCTCAAATTGCAGCAGCCAGGAGAAGTCATGTGCCTGGCGGTTGCCGTATGCCGCCAATCCCATCAGTTTGTATTCATCCTTATCTTTTACGAAGCCGCAATACTGAGTGAAGAGCGAATAAAAAACCCCGAAGCTGTTGGGGCGTGCAAATCGTTTCAGATTAGTCACTGTTGTTCCCTTGCCTGTGCTGACCTGTGCCGATATTCCGTCACCGGAATTATCCAGTGTGACAATCAGTGCATCTTTAAAACCGGAGGAAAAGAAGGTGCTCACCGCATGACAATCATGATGATGATAGCGTTTGATAGGCGGGGCAAATCCGAAATGGTGCCGGAAATAATCCTGAAGACGCGGGTCAATCTCAGCATCCCACGTGCTGCCGTGAAAAGCGACCATGTCCACCTCACGGATACTGACTTTCCCGATTTTCAAAACTTCCAGCACAGACAGATAGGGAAGTCTGCCGGGGGAGAATTTTATCCGGCTGAGTCGCTCCTCCTCAATGGCGGCTACAACTCTTCCGTCACGCACAAGAACGGCACTGACGTCCTGATATACGCCACGAAATCCTCCATTAATGCCTAAAACAATCATGCTTTAACCGGCAAGGTAATCATTCTTCTGCTGCAAACTGCGAATGTAGTGTGTGAATGCGGTTGAAACAAATTGCAAAAGAACAAATTGCAAAAGATTAATAAGTAGCTATTTTTTATACCCGAATTTCATCACCAAATACTTATCATAAATAACGGGGGTGAAGATGCCCAGTTTTGTCATTAAATAAATGGGAATCCGGAATCGCCTCAGCAAGGGATAGCTGCTGGGATAATCCCACCAGTTTTTAGGAGGCAGCTTCATCCATGATTCAAAATCGGCTTTACTGACTCCCAGCCGCTTAATGCATAGGGAAATCACCTTGGGGTCTTCGAGCTGATAGATTTTCTTTATCTTCTGAAGGGCTTCATCGCGGCTCAATTGCCCGCTGCGAATCAATGCCGAATACTCAATCAGCCTGAAATCAATATTAAACTTGGTGCGGTGAATGTAGGTAATGAGGCTCCAATACAGGTCATCAAAATAGTGCGCTCCGGGATACACCCATCCCAGTTCTGACTTCAGTGTTGCTTCTGCCTCCTTGCGGATATAGGGATAGTAATAAAGCGGTGAATGCACCCTGATTCCATGCAGCACCGAATAAAATAGCATTTCCCGGATACCCAGATTGTAGCCCGGGTTTTTCGGTTCCCATTTCCTCAGCGGGAAACTGCCGAAGATTTTATGAACCGCCCGCAGGTGGTCGCCATCGAAATATGCCCATGCAATCGGGCGTACGCCTTCGCTTCGAAAGGATTGCCCGAAAAGGATATTCTTCACTCCTTCTTTGTATGCCACTCCGTAAAGCGAAGCGCCAATGCCCACATCGGTGCCGTTATTCAGCAGCGGGGTGGAAGCTTTCAGGTCAACGATTTTCAAATCCTTGCACTCCCGGTAGTCAGAGGTGATGGTGCGCAGTTCAACGCCCAGTTTCCGCACCGCATTCAGCATGTTCTCGCCCGCCACCGGGTTATCAAAGCCATCATTGAAGTGAACTGCCAGCGGGCGCAGCTTCCATTTCGCTGCAGTCAAATACAGCAGGAAGGTGCTGTCCCGTCCCCCGCTGATGCCCACAATGCAGTCATATTTTTTTCCCTTCCCCTCGCGCCTGATTTTTTCAAGTTTTTTCTGAAGGATTCTTTCGCCCCGCTCATCATTGGGAAAAATCTTATCCCACCGGTCGTGCATTTTGCAAAGACTGCATTCGCCTTTCTCATCAAACGAAATCCCCGGAACACTGGAATCGGCAATGCAGCGCACGCAGCGCTGGTAAGGGATGTCTTTCTTGAATCCGCTGACGATGACCATCTGCTTTATCCTTCCTCTTAATTTAAAAAACGCTGAAATTATGACTTGACAAGTATCGCGTCAAGTGTTGCCATGATAAGTTTAATCCCCTTTGAGGATATGAAAAGTAAAAACTTTAACTTGTGCTTCTGTATGAATCATCTCATCCTGTTGCTTCTGTTGTATGCTATACCATTTGTTCTGCTTTCTCAGGCAGACCGCTCCAAATTTCTATACACTGCTGACGGCAAATTCATCGGTGAAAAGAAACAATTGATTGAAGAATGCGCTTCTGAACTGGAAGAGGATTCCACCTTTGCCCGTGCCGACAGGGAGGAAGTCTGCGGATGTATCCTCACCACATTAGCCGGCAGCCTCACCTACAAGGAAATCAACCAGCTGCTGGACGGAGAGGAATTCAATTTTGAAAAAGTGTTTAACAACAGGCGGCATCCCGAAACGGGCAACATGCTGATGGAATGCATCTTTTCATTCCTGCGCAACGGCAATGCCGGGAAAGGCTCTGCGTACCGGAAGCAGTTTGTGGAGGAGTGCATCAGCGGATTTCAGGAAAAGGCAGATGGTTTCCCTTTGGAAACGATTGACATCGAGTCCTACTGCGATTGCATGATTGACAAGCTTCTGACTGACGAATCGCTCAGCAGGAATTTTTTTCATCAGGCTCAGGATGAAAATTCCGTGCTGATGAATGAAGCCGTTGTGCCGTGCCTGCTGGCAGCCATTGACACTTCCCTGAATGGCGAATCCGAAAACATGCAGACGGACATGACACCGCTAAAAACTGTGGAGGGCACAGCAACTGATGCAGGAAATCCCGATATACGGGGAGATGTGATTTCACAGGAAATTGCGCTCTCAAAATACCTCAGCATCTATCGCGTGAAGGTGCGCATCGGCACGCTTGAAAAAAGCTTCATCCTCGACAGTGGCGCCAGCGATGTGCTCGTCAGCAAAGCTTTTGAAAAAGAGCTTCTTGATGCCGGACTCCTCAAAAAAGCCGATATGCTGGGCGAGAAACTTTACCAGCTTGCTGACGGAAGTAAAGTGAAAGGCAGAATCTATATGCTCAGCGGATTGCAAATCGGAGGATTTACGATTGACAACGTGGTGGCAGGCGTCATCAGCGAAGATGCCTCCCTGCTGCTTGGAAAATCGTTTTTGGATAAATTCAAAAAATGGAAGATTGACAACGAACGGAATACGCTGTATCTTGAACGGTGAACCGGGCTTCCGCATCCCGCATCCTGAAAATGAAAAGCATCCTCCCGAATCCTGACCCGCTGTCGTTTCTCGCTGGCACTCTTCATTACTTTCAGCGCGGGTGCTTTCTGAAATCAGTCTTTTCTTCCGGCACCGGCAACCGGCTATTTCCACCCGTAACTGCTAATAATCTTGAGAAGATTTTTGCCCATAATTCTCTCAGCGTCTTTTTCATCCGTGACGGGTTTAATTGTCTATGGCGGTAATGAATTGGCTGAAAAAGATACCCTACCGAAAGCACGAAACGTATCGCTCTCCGGCTCGCTTTCCGTTTTCGCGCAGGCATACCGCGTCAACGGCAGGGAGGCGAGGCGCGATAAATTCACGTGGCGCATCAGCGGCAACCCCACCCTGAAGGCAGGCGATTTCCAACTGCCGCTGCATTTCCTTGTCGGCTCCTACCAGGATGCGCTCAAACAGCCGTTCAACAAAATCGGCATCAGCCCTTCTTACAGGTGGCTCACCGTTCATCTGGGTTACAACAGCGTGGACTTTTCAAAGCTGGTGGTTTCGCAGCGCACGTTTCTGGGCGCAGGCATTGAGCTGAATCCTTCCATCGTGCGGCTGGGTTTCATTTACGGACGCTGGCAGAAGGCAGTTAACCCCGGCACGTTTGCCATGCCGCGCGACACC
>DATLYB010000271.1:0-5398 GCA_035575215.1 Chitinophagales bacterium | reverse complement strand
CCTCGCCACTACCGTGAGCGACAGCCTTGCCATTGAATTTCAAAAGCTTTACGGAATTCGGTTCGAAACCATCCGGAATGTTCCCCGGAAAGCCGTGACCTCCCCGCATCATCCGCACGGAAACTACATGCTCTACCAGGGCGCCCTTAACGCGGGAAGAGGACTGCAGCAGTTGATTGAGGCAATGAAGAGCCTCAGCATTCCCCTGAAAATTGCAGGGGAAGGAGATTTGTCGGATGAGCTGAGAAAAAAAGTTAAGACACTGAAATTGGAAGACCGTATCGAGTTCCTCGGTTACGTACCGCCTGATATGTTGGATGAAATCACCGCTAATGCCTGGCTCGGATTGAATCTGCTGGAAAACAAAGGCTTGAGCTACTACTATTCGCTTGCCAACAAATTTTTCGATTACATCAATCATGGAGTGCCATCACTGAACATGAATTTTCCCGAGTATAGGAAACTCAACGAGCGGTTTGAGGTCAGCGTTTTGCTCGATAATCTGGAGCTCCGTAATATCGTGCGTGCCGTGTATTCGCTTCAGAACAACCAGCCGAAATATGAGCAGTTGAAGAAAAACTGTTTTGCCGCGCGTGAGGAATTCAACTGGGATGCAGAGGAAAAAAAGTTGACAGCGCTCTATGAAAAACTTGGAAAAAAAGATAGTCACTCTGTCACTAAGTTAGCTTGTCTGAAGAAAGAATTCAGGGTAAATTAGTTGGTAAAACAAGCTAAACAAGCGTATTTCACGCTTTCTGACCGAATGAGTGCCATCCACTTCCTGCGGAAAATTTTCTATGCAAGCGGATTCGTGTTATTGGTCGTTCGCTCCCAGGCTCAAACGTACTATCACCCTGATGCCGGAATCCAAAACACTTATGCGGGCGACTGCGAGGTGAATACCTGTGGCGGAACTTATGTGGATGATGGAGGTAACGGAAAATATTCCAACGGTATCAATGCGATTTACAGAACGTTTTGCCCGGACGCTCCCGGCAAATGCATCCGGCTTACCTTTACTTATTTTGACGTTGAGCCTGCCGGATTTTTCGGATGCTATGATTATTTGGAAATCAACAACGGACCTACTCAAAACAGCCCCAACGTTTGGACCGGCTGCGGCACCACTACACCGCCCCTGATTACATCAACAGACCCCAGCGGCTGTATCACCGTTAGATTCACTTCGGATGCGACATTCAACGCGGGCGGCTGGTCAGCAACTATTTCTTGCGTGACCTGTTCCGGAAATAGTCCAAATGCAGCGCTGAATAATGATTGCTCCAATGCACAGTTTGTGTGCGATAATCTTCAAACCATCACCGCTAACAGCGAAGGTCCTGGATTAACATCAGATGCATGCGTTTCCGGCTGCGCCATCAGCGAGAATTATTCCAACTGGTACGTGCTGAATGTAACTCAAGCCGGAACCTTAGGACTAACTATTGACCCTACGCCTAACCCGGTTGATTATGATTTCACGTTGTATGGTCCGGTAACAGGTGGTTGCGCTAACTTAGGCGCTCCCATCCGTTGTTCCTACGCAGCCAACACCGGCAATACCGGTATGAACGCAGGCTCCTCTGATGTTTCTGAAGATGTAACGGGCGATGGCTGGGTAAGCATGGCTAATGTATCGGTCGGGACTTATTATTTGCTGGTGAATCAATGGTCGTATCAGGCAAACTCAAAATTCCAGCTCGATTTCAGCGGCACGGCCATCATTGGCTTGCCTTCTCCGGTCATTTCATCTAACTCTCCCGTGTGTGCCAATAAAATTTTACAGTTGAACGGACCTAACGTTCCGGGTGCTGTTTACCATTGGAGCGGTCCGGGCGGGTGGACATCCAACCAGCAGAATCCCATCCGCAATCCCCCGGTTGACGGCACATACTCGTTTTATTACACAGTGAACGGGTGTAACAGCACCACTGTAACTACAAGTGTTACGGTGAATCCTGCCCCCACCCCATCCATATCACCTGTTTCGCCAACCCTTTGCAGCGGGCAAAGCGCCACCCTGATGGCATCGGGTGGCGGAACTTATGCCTGGAACAATTCTGCAACTACAGCAAGCATCATCGTTTCTCCTGCATCTACCACTACTTATACCGTAACAGTGACGAACGCAAACGGCTGCAGTGCATCGGCATCGAACACGGTTTCGGTTACAGCAGGGCTTACTGCTTCCATTTCTCCTGCTACTGCAAGTATCTGCAACGGACAAATCATCACGCTCACGGCTTCAGGGGGAACAAATTACTCGTGGAGCAACTCAGCAACTACAGCGAGCATTACCGTAAATCCTGCAACCAATACCACTTACAGTGTTACAGTAAGCAATGGAGGCTCCTGCACGGCTTCATCTTCTCGAACCGTCACCGTGAATGCTAATCCGGCCGCTGCGATTTCTCCGACAGCCCTCTCCATTTGCAGCGGAGAGAATGCCACTCTCACCGCAAGCGGGGGCGCTTCCTTTTTGTGGAGCAATTCGGCATCCACCGCAAGTATCACCGTCAATCCCCTTTCCACCACCGTTTACAGCGTGACCGTTACGGATGCCAACGGATGCACGGCAACGGCTTCACGCACGGTGAACGTAAGTCCGAGTTTGACCGCATCCATCGCTCCCTCATCGCCAGCCATTTGCAGCGGAGAAAGCATCTCCCTTTCAGCTTCAGGCGGGACGAGCTTTTCGTGGAGTACTTCCGAAACAACTGCAACCATCACCGTAAATCCCGTTTCAACAACCGTTTATTTCGTAACGGTTACCGATGGCGGTGCTTGTTCGGCAACAAGCTCACAGACGGTGACGGTTCATCCAGCGGCAACGGCTTCTGTTTCACCTGCAGCAACCGCTGTCTGTGAAGGAACAGGAGTTTCATTTATTGCAAGCGGTGGAACATCCTATGTTTGGAGCAACTCCGGTACAACGGCTTCCATTTCAGTCACGCCTGTTTCAACAAGCATTTATACTGTGACAGTGACTGACGCAAATGGATGTACAGCATCTTCCTCCGGTATTGTTACAGTGAATCCCAATCCGGTGGCGTCCGTTTCTTCTGCAATTGTTACAATTTGCGAAGGCTTAAGTGCCACACTGACTGCGGGAGGAGGAAACTCTTACTTGTGGAGCACTTCAGAAACCAGCGCCAACATTACGGTTTCTCCCACGCTGTCCACCACCTATTGGGTGACTGTGTCGGATGCAAATAATTGCAGCGCCACCACCTCGTCAACCGTGTACGTTAATGGCAATCCTGCGCCAGCCATCTCGCCTGCAACGAGCAATGTTTGCAGCGGAGCGAATGTGACGCTTGCCGCAACGGGCGGATACACTTACTTATGGAGCAACGCAGCAACCGGAGCATCCATTACAGTAAATCCATTTGTCACCACCAATTACACGGTGACGGCAACGGATGGCAATGGCTGCACGGGCATGGCATCGGCTGTTGTGAATGTCACTCCATCTATCACACTTTCGGCAACAGTAACCCATGTCGCCTGTAATGGAGAAAACAGCGGAGCGGTGTATCTTTCCATCACGGGCGGTCTGGCTCCCTTTGTTTTTGCGTGGAGCAACAATGCCACGACTCAAAACATCTTGAATGTTCCGGCAGGAAATTATTCTGTGACTGTGAGCGATAATGCAGGTTGCGGAGCTATGCTAACAGAAATTATTTCCGAGCCTGCGATGCTGAATGTTTCAGAAGCACATCAGGATGTTTCATGCAGCGGGTATCATGACGGTGTGATTTCAATCAGCGTGACTGGCGGAGCAGCGCCATACATTTTTAGCTGGAATGATGGAGATGCAAGCCAGAACAGAAGCAATCTCAGTGCAGGAAACTATTCGGTAACTGTGAGCGACAATCATTCGTGCGCTTCAGTTTTGAATGTCACGATTGCCGAGCCAGCACCGTTAACCATTTCAGAATTTCACGGTGACGTGGCTTGCAGCGGAGGCACCAGCGGAAGCATTGACCTGATAGTTTCAGGAGGAACCGCGCCTTATTCATTCCGGTGGAATGACGGAGCGATGACCGAAGACCGCAGCAGCCTCAGCTCTTCAACCTATTCCGTTACAGTCACTGATAATCATTCGTGCGCAGAATCCATGCTCATTGTTGTGGGCAGCGCCTCCGGAATAACTGCAACAGAAACACACACGTCTGCTTCCTGCTCAGGCGCAGGCGATGCTGTAATTGATGTCACCGTAAGCGGTGGCGTTCCTCCTTACGCCTATCTCTGGAATGACGGAGCGACTACTCAGGACAGAAGCAGCATCGCTGCAGGAAATTACTCACTTACGATAACGGACAATAACTCCTGCGTTCACAATCTCAGCGTAAGCATAATTGAACCCGGGGAAATAGTTCTTACCACTGCTTCAACTGACGTGAGTTGCTACGGAGGCAATGACGGAAGCATTTTGGTATCAGTGAATGGCGGCACGGCACCTTACTCATTTACATGGAATGATGGCGCAACATCGCAAGACAGAAATTTTCTCGCGGGAGGAAATTATTCCGTTTCCGTCACCGATTATAATTCCTGTACGGCATCTTCCAGTTCAACCATCATAGAGCCGCCAGAAATCATGTTGTTTGCAACGGAAATCCATCCAACGTGTGCAGGAAACAGCGCTGACGGCAGCATCGCGCTGACAGTGACGGGCGGCTCACCCCCCTATCAATTCGTATGGTCTGACGGAAGCACGGCAGGCAGCATTGCCAATCTTGCTCCGGGCAATTATTCGGTGACTGTTACGGATGCAAGCGGTTGCAGCGCCACGAATTTCTACACGCTTTCATATCAATATGATTTTGGCGTGGAAGCAAGTCCTTCGGTGACAATTGTAACCGGCAGTTCCACTACGCTAAGCTACACGCTTACAGGATTTGCCGGCAGCTTCACCCCGTCATGGACTCCATCGCAATCACTGAGTTGCGGAAATTGTGAATCCCCTATCGCCTCACCCCCGCAATCCACTCTTTACACAATCAGGGTTACGAATGAATCCGGCTGTTCATCAAGCGATACGGTGACCGTGCATGTGATGGATGAAGCTGATGTTTTCACTCCGAATGTTTTCACTCCGAATGGCGACAATATGAATGATGAGTTCCGGGCGTTCGGCAGTTTGGAAGCGGCTGAATTTTTCCAGGTGCAGATTTTCAATCGCTGGGGCGAATTGCTGTTTGAATCGTTCGACAAGAATTTTAAATGGGACGGCACGTACCGCGGTGAGAAGCTGAATCCGGGAGTTTACGTCTATCAAATCAAAACATCATTGCGCAACGGAAAGCCTATGCAGGTGATGACCGGTTCAGTTACGCTGATGAGGTGAGCAGATTAAATCTTTTTAGCTTTTTGCGCATTGGCTGGAGATTTC
>DATLYB010000270.1:0-3461 GCA_035575215.1 Chitinophagales bacterium | reverse complement strand
CTTCGTGCCCATGTTCGACTATGGCACCTATGCCAGTTACCGCACACGCCTCAAGATTGACACTGCCAACCTGCTTTCACTCGACACTAAATACTCCGTTCCTGATTTCGCCTCCTCGTTGCGCGATTTATGGAATGCCGGGCAGCTCAAAGTGATTCAAAACGTAGGCTATGCTAACTCCGACCTTTCTCATTTCGTTTCCACCGATATCTGGGATTCAGCGCAAACCGGCACAGGCGAAAAGTCAGGCTGGCTCGGCAGATACTTGTGGTTACAGCATTCCGATTTCCTCACCAATCCTCCCCCTGACCCGCTTGCCATCCAAATCGGGGGCGATGGCAACATCCTCTTCTTCAACGAGGATAACATCAATATGGCGATGAACGTGGTTGACCCCGATGCGCTTTACCAGATTGCACAAACCGGTGCGCTATACTCCGTCACCGGCAACGCACCCTGCTACTATCAAGACCAGCTTGATTTCATGAAGAGCATGATAAACAGCACCTACTACCAGTCGCAGTCAATCCATGATGCTTATACGAGCGGCTCGAACACCGTCACATTCCCTGACGGATTAGGCAAGGCGCTTGCGCTGGTGTCGCGGCTGATTAAGGGCGGACTATCCACCAAAATTTATATGCTCACCATTGACGGCTTCGACACACACGCCCAGCAGGATACGCGACATCCCCTCCTGCTCACCGAACTGGCTGACTCCGTGAAGGCATTTTATGCCGACCTCGCAGCAGGCAGCAAAGATACTGACGTCCTTACCATGACATTCTCTGAATTTGGCAGACGCGTGAACGACAACGCCTCGCTGGGCACCGACCACGGCACCTGCGCGCCCCTGCTCATGTTCGGTCCGGCTCTGGGCGGCAACGGCTTCATAGGCGATGATGTGAACCTCATGGACCTCGACAACAACGGCAACCTGAAATACAAGATTGATTTCAGACAGGTATATTCTACAGTGCTGCAAGACTGGCTGTGCACGGATGAGCTGCTCACCGACACGCTACTGGGCGGGCAATTCGGTAAGCTCATGCTCGGCTTCGGCTGTGCCTCCGTGGGTATGCCGCAATACCCTACTGTGCGTAAACTGCACCAGCTTCGCTATGACAATGGGACACCTTATCTGCATCTGTCACTCAGCGAAAGCGCCAACGTGATGCTGGAGGTGTATGACGTGCTTGGTAAGCGAATCGTTTCGGGCAGAAACGACTATTATAGCTCCGGCACGCACAAAATAAATTTCCCCGGTATCACCCGCTGGACCCCCGGCTCATATTTCTACAAGCTGTACATCAATGGTAAACTCGAATCGGGAAAAGTGCAGAAGTATTGATTGGGTGATTATCTGATTACAGCAGATGTAACGATGTGAAAATCAGGGTTATCCTATTTTTAGGATAAAGCAAAGTTTGGGGCGGGTAAACCATCGACAAACATTACGGTTTCACGTGAAACACTTCAAGTAGTAGCCAAACCTTCTAACTTTGCTGCCATGTTTCGCGATTATGACATCATCGTAGTAGGGGCGGGTCATGCCGGCTGTGAAGCCGCAGCGGCTGCCGCAAAGCTGGGCTCAACGGTCATGCTGATTACGATGAACATGCAGACTATCGCGCAGATGTCATGCAATCCCGCTATGGGCGGCATCGCTAAGGGGCAAATCATCCGCGAGATAGATGCACTCGGGGGAGGCTCTGCCATTATCACCGATAAAACCATGCTCCAATTTCGTATGCTGAACCGCTCGAAGGGTCCCGCTATGTGGAGTCCACGAGCCCAAAACGACCGCATGCTGTTTGCACACGAATGGCGGATGTGCCTTGAAGCAAACCCCAACATTGACTTCTGGCAGGACATGGTCATGGAACTCATCGTGGAAAAAGGCAGAGCCGTGGGTGTGAAGACCGGCATGGGCATGGAAATCAGGGGGAAGGCAGTGGTGCTCACCAACGGCACATTCCTGAACGGCATCATACACATCGGTGAAAAGAAGTTCGGTGGCGGCAGAATGGCGGAGAAGGCGGCATCGGGCATCACCGAGCAGTTGATTTCATTGGGCTTCGAATCAGGGCGCATGAAAACAGGCACACCTCCCCGCGTGGATGGACGCACGCTCGATTACTCCAGAATGGAAGTACAGCACGGTGACAACCCGCCCGGCAAGTTTTCATTCACGGATACTTCACCGCTCAAAACTCAACTCCCCTGCCACATCGCCTACACGAACAAGGAGGTGCATGATATCCTTCGAACGGGGTTTGACAAATCACCCATGTTCACCGGACGCATCCAGGGCAGGGGACCGCGCTATTGCCCCAGCATCGAGGACAAAATTGAGCGCTTCTCCGAGCGCGAGCGCCACCAGCTGTTCATCGAGCCGGAAGGATGGCGCACCATCGAAGTTTACGTGAACGGATTCTCCAGCTCATTGCCCGAAGAGGTCCAGTACCGTGCGCTGAAGAAAATCCCCGGATTCGAGAACGTGAAAATGTTCCGCCCGGGTTATGCCATAGAATATGACTGGTTTCCGCCCACGCAGTTGGAACTGTCCCTTGAAACCAAACTGGTGAAGAACCTCTTTTTTGCCGGACAAATCAACGGCACCACCGGATATGAAGAAGCCGCCTGTCAGGGACTGATGGCGGGCATCAACGCACACAGAATTATCAACAACCTGGAGCCTATTGTGCTGAAGCGCTCCGAGGCATACATCGGGGTACTGATTGACGACCTCATCAACAAAGGGACGAACGAGCCTTACCGCATGTTCACCTCACGGGCTGAATACCGCATTTTGCTCAGGCAGGATAATGCCGACATACGGCTCACTCCGCTCGGCTTTCAAACCGGACTGGCGGATGAAGACAGGCTGAAGCGGATGAACCGCAAAAAACAGGGGGCAGATGAAATTATAGAGCATTTCAGAAAAGAGCCCGTATCACCCGATATTGTAAACGGCTTGCTGGATGCGCACGACACCGCCCCGCTGCAGCAAAGCACCCGGCTCTACAACCTTCTGAAGCGTCCGCAGTTGGATATAGCCAAGCTCAAAGCCGGCATCCCTGAATTGAGTGAATTCCTGGATAATTATTCGCAGGAACAAATCGAACTGGCTGAAATCGAGATGAAGTATGACGGCTATATCCAAAAGGAGAAGGAACTCGTTGAAAAAATGGTGAAGCTGGAGGAGGTGCCGATTATCGAAGGTTTCGATTACAGCCGGCTGAAGTCGCTCTCCAACGAAGCCCGCGAGAAGCTCTCGAAAGTGCGCCCGCACACGCTCGGGCAGGCAAGCCGCGTGAGCGGAGTGTCGCCCGCAGATATATCGGTGCTGATGGTGTATATGGGACGGTAACGAAAGCGGATGTCAGCAATCGGAAATCGGAAATGTTTGCGGCTGGGTGGTTATCGTTTGTGGTTAAAGGAACTACTCTGCGCCAGCT
>DATLYB010000269.1:0-2185 GCA_035575215.1 Chitinophagales bacterium | reverse complement strand
AGGCAGGCATCGGTCGTATCAGTTCCGTATGCTGCCAGAACTGATAGAGGATGCCCAACTGGTGGACAATGAAAAACATGATGGGGTCAAATCCGAGCAGCACCACGGGCAGAAAAAAAATCAGCTTGATTTGGTCCACCCAGCACAGGCGGAAGGAAATTGCAAGATTGAATTTCTCCGATGAATGATGCGTGATATGCGAAGCCCACCAGAATCGCTGTTCATGCGCGATGCGGTGCGCCCAGTATCTTGCAAAATCATACACCACCATACATCCCAAAAATGACCACCACGTGACCGGCATCACAATTGCCGGAGGCGTTAAATAATAGTAAACTGCCCATACGGTGTAAATCGTGAAGAAGCCGATGGCTGCCGTGGCAGCCAAATACCCCGTTCCAACGCCAATGGAAGCCTTCAGGTCTTTGGCTGAATAGAGTCCCAGTTTTTTAAGCTTGCTGTAACGATATTCCAGCCAGCAAAAAAGCAGCATAGCAGGCGTGGCATACAGCAACAGGTTGGGGGCATCCCGGTAACGTTCCAGCATTTCAACGAAAGTCAATTTGCCTGCGGTGAAATCCATTGTGTTGAAAGTGTTTTAATCTTTATATATCGAAGCGGCAATCCGCTCCACTATTATCTTCGGAGCCAGCGAAGCAAGTTGCACCGTCAGGATGTTCATGGCTCCCGGGATGATTTCAGCCTTCCCGCTGAACATGCCGTCAACGGCAATGCGCGCCACCGCTTCAGGCGGCATCGTCACCTTTTCGGCTTTTCTGCGGATGGCATCACTCATCTGTGCACGCTGGATAAAATCAGTGGTGGTGGTGCCGGGGCTGAGGCAGCTTACCGAGATACCGCCTGCCTTCAGCTCATGGCGCAATGCCCGCGTGAAGCTGATGAGAAACGCTTTGCTTGCCGCATACACCGCCAGTTTTGGTATCGCCTGGTAACCCGCGGTGCTCGCCACGTTGAGGATGTAGGATTCAGTTTTTTTCTTCAGCTCGGGAATAAAAAGGTGCGTGAGTTTCACGATGTTTTCCATGTTCAGGCGCATCATGTTGACCACTTCGTTCAGCGGTAATTTTTCAAAGTCGCCCCATAAACCGTATCCGGCATTGTTAACGAGTATATCAACGGCTATGTTTTTCCCGCGGCAGAAGGAAAGGATTTTTTCAGGCGCTGATTCCAGCGAGAGGTCAAGGGCGAACACTGCCGCCTCCACGCCATGACGCTGCTGAATAGTTGCAGCCGTTTCTTCCAGCTGCGCTTGCGACCGCGCAGTGAGCAGCACATTACGCTTGCGCGATGCCAGTTCGAAAGCGATGGCTCTTCCAATTCCCCGCGAGGCTCCGGTGATAAGGCTGTAGCTCATTGCAATTAGCCCACTACCCGCAGCAGACGGTGATAAAGCGGAGTAGGGCTGTTTTCGGTTTTAGGACTGTATTTGCCGCAAATTACCGGAAAATACATTACGCGCCTGCGGCTGGCTTCACCCGTCAGGGATGATTGGGCTACGCGGTGCCAGATGCGTCCGTCATGAATTGCAAGGTCACCGGCTTTGGCGTCAATGAGCACCTCGTTTTTATCTTCCTTGTTGCTGAGAAAAAAGACTTTTCTGAACAGCATGGGAAACAGCGACTGATGATGCGTGCCGGGCAGCACACGGAGTCCGCCTTTTTCTTCATTTGAATCATCCAGGTAAAGACCTACGTTGAGCATGGGCATGATGCCGGTGCCGTAGAACAGGTCGCGCGGACTGTCGGTGTGCCATCCCATTTTGCGGAAAGTGCTTTTTTCGGTATTCACATAATGGTTCACCACCACCCCGTCTTTTTCATTTTCGGCAATGCGCGCTCCCGGAGGCATGAGTTTTTTCAATTCAGCCAGCCGCGGGTCTTGCAGGAAGCGATGCATCGGCTCGCTGAACAGCGAAGTGAACGGAAAGCGGTGGATAATAGGCTTTCCGTCAACGTCATATCCGTACTTTACGGGCACCCCTCTCACTTTCATCACGTGATTGCGTATTAATCGGGACTGTGCGTCTTCCAGGGATGCAATTAACTCCTGCACCTGCTCTTTGGAAATAAACCCGCTGAAATGAATAAAGCCATTTTGATGGAAGAATGCCTGCTGCTCATCGGTGAGGGCTCCATGCATGATAAACCTGGGATAGGTCTTTTTC
>DATLYB010000268.1:0-4352 GCA_035575215.1 Chitinophagales bacterium | reverse complement strand
GAATTGGAGGCAGAGGTGGCTGAATTACTGCACAACATTATTCCCAATGCCGAATCCATTCGCATAAGCAAATCGGGCGCAGATGTGACCAGCGCAGCAATCCGGGTGGCTCGTGCCTTTACCGGAAGGAAGAAAGTGCTGTGCTGCGGTTATCACGGCTGGCATGATTGGTACATCAGCGTCACCTCCCGGAACAAAGGCATTCCGCAAGAGGTGAGGGGACTCACTTACACATTCGGATACAACGATTTGGATTCGGTGAAGAACTCGCTGGATGAGGATGTGGCTGCCGTAATCCTTGAGCCCGTTGTGTTCGAGGCTCCCCAAAATAATTTCCTTCATGAACTGCAAAAGCTATGCGAGCAAAACGGGACGCTCCTGATTTTTGATGAAATGTGGACCGGCTTCCGGATAGCAATTGGCGGTGCCCAGGAATACTTCGGCATCAAACCCGACCTGGCTACCTATTCCAAAGCAGTTGCCAACGGGATGCCGGTTTCGTTTCTGACGGGAAGAAAAGACGTAATGCAGTTGTTCGAGGAGGAAGTTTTTTTCTTCACCACGTTCGGTGGAGAGGCGCTGTCGCTGGCTGCCGCAAAAGCGACTATCCATGAACTGATTGAGAAGAATGTGCCGGCTTACCTCGCAGAAAAAGGTAAGAAACTGAAAGACGGCTATAATCAAATCGCCCGGGAACTGGATATGCCTTACACTAACTGTACCGGTTACGATTGCCGCACCATTGTGAATTTCAGCGCATCAGCCGGTGAGCCGCTGCTGATGAAATCGCTCGTGCAGCAGGAGATGATAAAGCGAGGCATCCTGTGGGCGGGATTTCATAATATGTGCTATAGTCACAAAGACGAAGACATCTCTTATACGCTTAAATCTTACCGCGATGTGCTGCAGATACTGAAGAAAGCCGTTGAAGAAAAAACCATCTCCTCATTGCTGCGGGGCGAGCCTGTTCAGCCGGTGTTCCGAAAAGTGAGTGATTTTAATATCAAGCCAAAAATATCCGGCAAGGTTTAAATTTTATCTGAAGAAGACTTATTGCTGATTGAAGAAAATCCTCCGACCCTATTTTAACCTTGAGCCCCATGTGCGCAATATCCTGCTCGCTGACTTTTTCATTCAGCTTGTCAGCTCCTCATTTTTCCTGCTGCTGAATTATCTGATGGTGGATTCTGGCTATGATGACCCGCAGATAGCCAACTTCCGCTCGTATCAATATCTGGCAGTGATGTTATTTGCTTTCCCATTAGGCATCTTTATCCGCGGCAGACGGGTGAAGCCTTTATTTTACCTCTCCGGTGTGCTGACGCCTGCTCTTTCCCTTCTCATTGTCTATGCCATCAGCCATAATTCAGACAGGATGCTTTACTGGAGTTTTTCCCTGTGGGGTGCAGCCTACACCTGCCTGCAGATTCCAGCGCTGCCCTATATCCTGGTAAACAGCCGGAAAGAAAATCATACTGAAGCTATCACTCTCTTTTTCCTGACCAGCAGCGTCACCACGGCCTTATGCGGACTTCTCAATTTCGCCCTCCACCGCTATTTTTCAGAAGTGTTTGACGTAAAGCTGCTGATGCAATGCTTTGCCGTATTCGGATTTGCCGCATTGTTTTTTGTTTACCGCATCCGAACCGAAGAGGTGAGTTCCGAAAAAATCAAGCTGTTCAATTTCTCTGAACATTATGACTGGGGGGTGATACTGCGCGCCATGCTCCCCACGCTCATCATTGCAGTGGGCGCTGGCTTCACCATTCCCTTCATCAACCTTTTTTTTCTGAATGTTCACGGAGTGGGACCTGACGGTTTTTCGCTGCTCGGTGCTTTCACTTTTTTGCTGGTGGCTGCGAGCTTGATTCTGGTACCCGAAATCAAGCGCAGGTTCGGCTACCGGGTGGCGGTAACACAGGCGCAGGCGCTTTCAGTAGGCGCCCTCATCCTGCTGGCGCTCACGCAGTATTACAGCACACTGCCGTTCGCAGTATATTTAGCGGGATTCTTTTACGTGATACGTCAGCCGCTGATGAATATCGCAGCGCCCGTAACCTCCGAAGTGGGAATGTATTATGTGGGCAGGCGCAACCGTGAATTGATGAGCGCGATAAATTCAGCGATATGGTCGGGCAGTTGGTTCATCAGCTCGCAGTTCTTCAGAATACTGCGCAGCGCAGGAATGAGTTATGCAGGGATATTTTTTATCACTGCAGCCCTTTATTCGGCTGGAACGCTGCTGTATTATTTGCTCATACGCGATTTTGAAAAAAGAAAAAAGGCGGAAACGGCAGACTGATGCTTCAAGCCATAAAAAATTTTATCAGCAGCTTTGTTTGTGCCGGAAGGGGCGTCATCTCCCTGATTGTGTTTGACAGGAATATGCGAATTCATTTTCTGGCTGCGGCAGCGGTTATTGTGCTGGGAATTTATTTCAGCATTACGATAACCGAGTGGTGTGTTGCCGTAATTTGCATAGCAATAGTCATGACGGCAGAAGCGATTAACACTGCTGTGGAAAAGCTTACTGACCTTGTGAAGCCGGAATATCATCCCCTGGCAGGCAGGGTCAAGGACATGGCGGCAGGTGCCGTGCTGCTGGCTGCCGCGGGTGCCGCAGCTTGCGGAGTGTTGATTTTCTGGAAATATTTCTTTCCCGCTTAGCCGCAACAATGAATTTTTATCTACATTTGCACCTTGTTTTATTTTTTTCAAATGAATATCTACATCGCAAACATCAACTTCCGGGCTAAGGAAGACCAGTTGAAGGAGTTATTCCAGCAATACGGGGAAGTCACCTCCGTGAAAATCGTTACCGACCGTGAAACGGGCAGAAGCCGTGGTTTCGGCTTTGTTGAAATGCCCAATGAAGCGGAAGGCAGGGAAGCCATCGCCAAGCTGAATGGCGTGGAATTCCAGCAGCGTAACCTCGTGGTCAACGAAGCCAGACCGCCCAAGCAGCGGTAACTCCCTATACATTCGAGGCTGAGTTTTTTACAGACGGCAAAATTATTATCCTTTTGCCGGGGGGCTGGTATTTTGCCTAATATTGCCCTGCCTGAAATAAAAAGTCAGCGATGAAGAAGTTACTCGTTACATTCTCGTTGGTATCGGCTTCCGTATGGTATTTGTTCGGAAATACCGGAAATACTTTTGAAGGAAACCTCACCGTAACCTCCGACACAAACGGCACCGTCAGCGGTAGAACAGTCCTTGCCGTGAAAAACGACCTGGTTGCCATTGAACCCGGCAACGGACATCAGATGGTGCTGAATGTGAAGACCGGAGACTTTTTCACTGTCGTCAATCAAGGAGGACAGAAAATGACGGCAAAGATGAATGTAAGCGTGCTGAGCGGTTTGCGTGAATTGCCCGCCTTTCTCGAACCCTTTTCCAGTTACTTGGGAAGCAGAAGCGATGCAAGCGAAGTGAAAGCCACGGATGAAAAAAAGACTATCAGCGGCTATCTCTGCACAAAATATATTGTAAAAGATAAGGAAACGGTTACCACCGTGTGGGCAACGCGCGATATTCCATTCAGCCTTACTTCACTGATGGATGTGCTGAATATTACAGGAAGCGCTAATCCGGCATTGAAAGCCTCTTTACCTCTGCAAGGCAGCGTCAAATATATAAGCACCAGTAAGACTGCCGGCTTCAGTGTGAGCGTGGAAAAGAAATCGCTTGATGCCCGACTCTTTGAACTGCCGGATGAACTTCCTGTGCTCGACATGACTCCGCTTATTCAGCAGATGCTTCAAAACAACGATCCCGCACAGGTAAAAAAAGTGCTTGACGGCATCATTAAAACTCCTGCTTCTGCGAAGTAAGAAAATACCAAACTCCTGGAAATTTGCTCTTCGCTGTCGCATTGCTTCCACAGCAATTTAAACGCTCGGCTTTTTACCGATGAAATAATGAAATATCAAAAACTTTTGGTTTGCGCGGGGACATCAAGTCAATGAGTAAATTAGATGTATTCTGAAAACCAAAATCAATGGGAACAAATCATCAGGATGAGCTTTGAGGCGACCCGCATGCGATTGTCCTAAGCATTTGCACAACAGGAAAACGCAGATGAAAAAAATTGTCATTGTAGGTCCGGAATCATCGGGAAAAACCTTTCTTGCGGAAAAGCTGGCGGCTCATTTTCAATGCCTGTGGGTGCCGGAATATGCCCGGGAATATTTAGAAAAGCTCAACAAGCCTTACACAAAAGAGGATGTAGAGAAAATTGCAGAAGGACAATTGCGCCTCGAGGATGAAACTGCTGCAAAATCAAAATCGCTTTTGATTTGCGATACGAATCTGCTGGTGATTAAAATCTGGATGGACCATAAATACGGCAC
>DATLYB010000267.1:0-3139 GCA_035575215.1 Chitinophagales bacterium | reverse complement strand
TTTCGTGCTGAGGCAGTATTTTCCGCGGATGAGGCTCACGCGCAGCTCACCGCTCACCGCACTTGCCCGTCTTTCAACGGGAACTTCAATCACGTAGCTCAGCAGCCGCTTCACGCCTGACATGAGTGAATTGCTTCCTGCTTTTTGTTTTTGCGGATGTATCGCAGTCATTCGGTGTGCCGGCTTACGATTTTATAATTCCTGCGTTCTCCGATACGCCAGCCGGTAAGCTTTTCAAAGCTGTAGAGCAGGCGGTTTTTAAGGGAGAAGCGGGGTTTTGTGAAATGAAACTTCCACGTGCTCTTTTTCACTCTCTCATTCATCACCCGGGGGTGGGCATTGGCGTCAAAGGGCGCTACCATATCCACCTGCTCATAATCGAATGCGCTTTTGCCTGAATATTTTTTGCTGATATGGTCGTCAGGGTGCCACCAGCGTTCAAACGCTATCACTTTTTCCAGCTCTTTCTGCGGCTCGCGCACACGGCTGTATGCGAAGATGCGCGCGTTAATCAGCCTCACATTCAGCTTGATGCCGGGATGATTGCCGGAGAACGCCTCAACCGAAGGATACTTCCGGAAGCTTTGCGCATCGCGGAACGAACGGATGAGGGGGGTGTTTCTTACCACGCGTATTTCCCTGCGGTAGGTTCTGCGCGTGACGCACACGTGATGGTATCCCCAAAAATGATAGTAGCTGAACAGCAGGCCGTCAATGTTTTGGTCATGAAGATGATTGTGCATTTCCTTTGCGATGATGTCGAGGTCGTTTTCATGCACCACCTCATCGCCTTGCAGATAAAAACCCCAGTCTCCTGTGATATGGTCAAGCGCGATATTGGTTTGCTGCGACAATATCCTGCCGCCCGTGCGCAGGGTTTCGTCCCAAACGGTGTCAATGATTTTTATTTTAGGAGACCGGAGCGACTCGATTTTTTCCCGCGTGCCGTCATCGGAATCGCCCACCACTGCGATAAACTCATCGCACACGGGCAAAATGGAGAGGATGGATTCGATAAAAGGATAGTCAAATTTTACTCCGTTGCGAATAATGGTGAAGCCGCTTATTTTCATGATGCGGGAAATAATTGCCGGAAGTTTCAGGCGGGACGTGCTCTGCCATTACTTCAGCCGATACTGAACTATTCCTTCTTCTTTTTCTTTTTCTCTTCTTTGTCGTCACCGGTGATTTGCTCGAAGTCGCTCTTTTCATCGAGGCTGTCTTGCTGAGCCGGTTCCTGGCCGGGAGCAATCAACTGTTCATCTGATTCATCATCGGCATAGGGGTCTTCTTCATCCACCGGCAGAGGCTCTTCTGCCTTCGCTTTTTTCTTTTTTGATTTTTCTTCCGGCTGCTTCTGCAGCGGCTGGTCATGTTGCACCGAATCCTGCTGCTGGTTCAGAAACTTTTCAATATCCTCGCGGCTGGCGGGAATATAATCGGGTTGCTCCTGCCGGATGGTTTCTTCTTCCTGAATGAATGAAATTTCCTCTTTTTTGCCTTTTTTCTTTGTTTCTTTCTGCGGTTGTGCGGGGGGGTTCTGCTCCAACTGCTGCTGCTCCTGCATCTGCCGCATCAGGGCGGTGTCTTGCTGATAATTCAGCAGTTCTTTCTTGATTTGATCCAGTTCCTCCTCGAAGATTTCCTCCTCCGTTTTGTCCACCATCTCCACTTTAATTCCTTTTTCAATCTGTCTCATGCGATAGAGAAAATCCTGCATCTTCCTGTAGGTGGTGGCGGTGTAGAGGTAAAACTCCTCATTAGCCAGCTCTTCATTGCGGTTGTGGGGCACAATGGATGCCAGCAGCATATTGAAGTTTTTGTTGCCGGAGAGCAGTTGAAGCGTCTTGTTGCTGAAGCTGAGGAAATACCAGCTGCTGTCTGAAAGCTCAAAATAGATGTTGAAGAAGTCGTTGTTTCTGCGGTAACCCAGTTCCACATAGCCGTTCACTTTCTTATGGATGCCTTTGCTGCCGATGAAGGAGAGGCTGAGGGGACCTGCGGAGCGGTAAATCTGATAGTAAGGTTCATAGATGAGTTTCACATCGCTGAGCACCACGTTGTACTCGTCCAAATCCTTGGGTTTCAGAAACTGCCCGGTGCGCCTGAGTTCTTCAAGTATTTTTTCAGCTTTCTTCTCATCCACCATTTCAGCGAGGGCTTTTTCGAAAGCGGGTTTTGAATAATCAGCATACGGCTTGTCAAGCGCTGAAGCGGACATATCGGTGCCGAAAAATTCAATCAGGTCTTTTTGCATGGGGATGCTGAAAGCGAGGAAAACGTTGAATGTGAATTTGCCGCTGTCAACCGCATTCACGACAGTGCCGGCTGATTTGATTTTTACCGGGTCGGTATCCAGTGAGAAATCCACCTTGCCCTCGGCTTCAATCCGGTTCTTTTTTTCATCATATGTCAGCACGTTTCCAATCACAGCGCCTTTGTTGATTTTGTTTGCATCGCCAAACCGCCATTTCCTGTTTTTGTCGTCATATTTGAGAATGCCTTTGGTGTCGAAGATGCGGAGATCCGCGCTGGAATGCAGCGGATTCATTATTGACGAGTACATGGTGGCGAGCGAGTCGTAAGGCGAGTAATAGATGCCGGTGAACATTCTGGCGCCCATCGTGTCTTCGCCCACCGGATGGTCGTAGTGCAGTAAAAACGTATCGGTGTTGATTTCATCGCTGACGGCAAACCAGCCGGTGGGGATGGCGGTGTTCTCCAGGTTTAATTTTCCGAAGCCGCTGAAGAATGGATGCTTCTTGTCTTGCGTGAGCGACATGCTGCCTTTGAATTCTATTTTCGGATGCAGCATGAAATGCTCATCCGGCTCCAGCGAGCCGTTGGCGTAGGTGTAGTACAGTATTTTCTTGCGGTCTTTCACTTCCTTCACGCCCATGTCGTGCACAATGATGGGATAAGGTTTGAGGCTGCCGATTTGATAATCGAAAATCCCATCGCCCACGAATTTGTTTTTGCTCTGGATAATCACGTTTGCGTTGTACACTTTATTCTTTTTGCCGGTGGTGTCGAAAATCACTACCGCATTGGCGAGGGTGTCGAGCAAGCCTCCGGGCAGAATGGTGACGCGCTTCTTTTCGGGGACGATGCTCGCATCAGCCACGCGCACTTCGGGCAC
>DATLYB010000266.1:0-8632 GCA_035575215.1 Chitinophagales bacterium | reverse complement strand
CTATTCTATTTAAAAAAATACGGAACTCCGGTCAGATTAACGGATGTAAAATTTTCCTCTGATTTTCGGGGATAACTACAAGTCTATTCCTGATTTTATCTTAATTTGATACCCGTTTTTTTAACCCCCTTATTAGACATCTTCATTCGGAATGCGGAATTCACCGGCTAAATATGCAGTTCTGTTACTTGTTGCCCTTGCAGTGCCTGGAGTAAGTTCATTGCTCGCACAGGCTCCTGGCTGTCCTGATGTGAATGCCGGCATTGACCAGCATCTTGACTGCACCACCGGCTGCACTACCCTGAGTGCAAGCATTTTTCAGTCAGGCGAAACATCGGATTATACCGTATCATCCATTCCTTATGCTCCGCCATTTCCCTTCACGGGAGGCACGCAGATTTTCATCAACATTGACGACCAGTGGACCAATGTGATTAACCTCCCCTTCAACTTTTGCTTTTATGGGAATATGTATAATCAGGTGATAATCGGCACCAACGGGGTTATATCATTTGACCTGTCGTACGCCAACAACTGGTGCGAGTGGTCGTTTTCCGCTCCTATTCCCACACAGGGACCTCCGCCTGCCGGCATTTACAACAACTCCATCAATGGTGCTTACCACGACATTGACCCTAATGTGTCCATTTTCACTCCTGTATTTCCGTTTTTCACTTATCCCTCCAATATCAACTATGCCGTATTGGGCACGGCACCCTGCCGCACCTTTGTGGTCAACTTCAGCACGGTGCGGCATTATCAATGCAACAACCTGGAAACTACCCAGCAAATCGTGCTCTATGAAACCACAAACGCCATCGAGGTGTACATAAAAGACAAGCCCACCTGCACTACGTGGAATGCCGGAAATGCCGTAATCGGCTTGCAGAATATTGATGGCACCAAAGGCATTACGCCACCGGGCAGAAATACCGGTCCGTGGTCAACCACCAATGAAGCCTGGCGCTTCATGCCAAGTGGTCCGCCAAACTGGACCTTCACCTGGTATGATGCCTCAGGCAATGTTCTGGGACATAATCTTTCAATCAATGTTTGTCCTTCGGGCACATCCACCTACACTGCCGAAGGTGTTTACCGTGCATGTGATGGCTCCACGGTGGTTGTGCGCGATGACGTCACCGTGAATATTGCCGGAGGCTTCACTTCCTCATTCACAAAAACGGATGAAAGCTGTGCCGGATGCGATGGAAGCGTAACCGTTTCCGTTTCAGGCGGAACGCCTCCTTTTTCCTATGATATTGGCAACGGTCCGCAACCAAGCCGCAATTTCACAGGTTTATGTGCTGGCGCTTATTCTCTGACTGTGATGGATGCCGCTAATTGCAGCGGAATTTTAAATGTGACAATTGCACCAACTTCTGCAATTACCGTAGCGGAATCATCTACCGATGAAACCTGCTTCGGCTTTAATGACGGCACTATCACCCTCTCTGCCTCAGGCGGAGCAAGCCCTTACCTGTATGATATTGGTTTTGGCGCCCCGAACAACACAGGGACGTTCACAGCTCTTCCGCCAAATACCTATAATTATTCCGTTACGGATGCAACAGGCTGTTTTGCAACGGGCACTCTCATCATTGATGCGGCTCAGGTTTGCTGCACGATGAGCAATACAGTTTCATCAGTCAATCCTTCCTGCAACGCTTCGTGTGACGGCTCCATCACGCTTACTGAGAATCAGGGCATGGCACCCGTACAATTCAGCATTGATAATGGCGCTACTTTTCAGTCAGCCGGCTTCTTTTCGGGATTATGCGCGGGGAGCTATCACATTCTAATTGAAGATGCGCTAGACTGTCAGTTTACTGCGCAAATAACACTTACAGAGCCAGCCCCGGTGAGCGTTTCTGCTTCTGTTGTTAATGCTACGTGTGGCTGCGATGGTGCAATCACTGTCACTGCAACCGGAGGAGGGGGAGCGCCTTACCAATACAGCATTGATAACGGAAACACGTTCCAAAGCGCCACGTTATTTTCAAATGTATGCCCGGGCAGCTACAGTGTTGTTTCTGCTGATGCCACAGGATGTCGTGGAACGGCAACGGCAGTGGTTACAAGCAGCAGCGGTCTTGCCATCACCTCGGTTTCAACCGTCAATCCCTCCTGCCCGCAAAGCTGTGATGCCTCCCTTACGATTACGGCAACGGGTGCGCAACAATACAGCATTGACAACGGAGCCACCTTCCAAATTTTAAATACCTTCGCGAATCTTTGTTCCGGCAGTTATCCCATTGTCGTCACCGATGGAGGGAATTGCCGGGTAATTGATAATATCATCCTCACCGCCCCTCCTGTAATCACCTTGTCACTTACCGCTGCTGACGCTTCCTGCAATGCCGGGTGCAACGGCTTATTGGAAGGAACTGCAGCAGGCGGAACTCCCCCTTATTACTACTCTATTGACAATGGGGTGAATTTTCAGACCGGAAGTCAATTCAACGGGCTATGCGCTGGCTCTTATGACATGCTGGTTGCCGATAACAATAACTGCACCGCAGCAGCCAGCGCCATCGTGAACGAGCCGTCTTCATTTAATATTTCTCTTGCAGTTGCCGATGTGTCATGTCCGCAGCAGTGCGATGGCACAGTGGAAATTACAGCAACCGGAGGAACTGCGCCTTTTACATTTAGTTTGCCGGGCAAAGTTCCCACAACCGCTTCGCCAATTCGTGCCTTGTGCGCGGGTGATTTTCAGCTGACGGTTTCTGATGCAAACAACTGCTCAGCAATTTATCCTTTCACGGTGGCAGAACCTCCCTTGCTTACAGTCAACGCAGGCGCTGATATGACTGTGCCCCTGGGAGAAAGCGTTACCCTGCATCCTGTTGTCAGCGATACTTCGCTGGTTGCAACGCCCCGGTGGACGCCTCCTGACGGATTGAACTGCACAATTTGCCTTGATAATATGGCAACACCGCTGCAAACCACTCTTTACACTCTAATGATTGAAGATGTGAATGGGTGCCTCTATTCTGACGATGTGAAAATCACAGTTACCAGCGAACCTTTGGTGAACATTCCGAATGCCTTTTCACCGAATGGCGACAGGATGAATGACGTGTTCCTCATCACCGGAAGGGAAATCAGCTTTATTCATTTCATGGTCTTTAACCGCTGGGGAGAAAAGCTGTTCGAAACCACTGACCTTTCTGCCGGCTGGGATGGCACCTATCGCGGAAAATCACTGCAACCGGGTGTGTACGCTTATCTTGCCGAAGTAACTTACCTTTCCGGTGAGCGCGATATTTTCAAAGGCAGCATTACACTGGTGAGATAAGAAAGAAAGGGCTGGGTATCACTTCAAATGCTTCTCGAAATCGAACACCAGCATCTTTAGCGTACGCACATCGTTATTAATCCGTTCGATTCTTTCCTTTAATTGTATGTGCTTTGAACGATAACTGGCGTCATCACGGTTCTTGTTAGCAAGCAAAGCGGCTAAATTTTTCTCATGGGATTTCACTTCCGTTTCCAGTTCTGCCGTTATCGCTGAAGCCAGCTTGTCCATGTTTTCAAAAATATGCTGGCGCTGCTGCTCTTTGCCTGATTCGAAGGCGGTTGATTTCAGCAGCTTCATGAAAAAGCGAAGATCGCTTTTCAGAAACTCCAGTTCGCTGAGCCATTCCCTGCTTTCGGAATGCAATACATCAAGCCCCGTTTCCAACAGGTAGCTTGTTTTCGGACTTGCAAGTGTTTCCATAAATTAATGTTTATTGTGAAGACATTGACAAAATTATTCCATCTGAATGTGAGTCTTCGATGACATTTGTCAGAATGAAGGGTGATAAACAAAAGTAAATTTCGAATGCGGTTATTTTTTGCAGAACTTCATAAAAACCGATAGGGTAATTTAACTACTTAATGTTTATAGACAGAAAAGACGGAGGGCTCCAGTTAGCCCATGCGCTGGAGAAATACAAAAACAAAGGCGCAGTGGTGCTGGGCATTCCGCGGGGGGGAGCTGAAACGGGTTACTATGTTGCCAAATACCTGAATGCAGAATTTTCACTGCTTATCGCCCGCAAGCTCGGCTTTCCGGATAATCCGGAAGCCGCATTTGGCGCCATTGCCGAAGATGGAAGCACATACCTGAACAGCCATGCACTGCGCTATCTTCCGAAAGAAACCATTGAAGCCTCCATTGATATTCAGAAGCGGGAGATTGAGCGCAGAATCAAACAACTGCGGCAGGGAAAGCCTTTGCCTGATATCAAAGGCAAAATTGTGATTCTGGTGGATGACGGTATTGCAACAGGCGCCACTATCTGCGCTGCCATCTCGATGTGCCGCAACCTGAAAGCAAAAAAGATAGTAGTAGCAGCGCCCATTGCAGGGCTTGACACGGCAATGCTGCTGGAAGAAAAAGCTGACGAAGTGGTGATTCTCGAAAAACCCGAAGATTACTGGGCAGTGTCGCAGGGCTATGAGTACTTCTACAACCTTGAGGATAAGGAAGTACAGGAAATCATGCTGCGATGGGAAAGAGAAAAATCAAAAGCGGCATCTCAAGCAAATAAAAAATAGCCAAGTACTTAATTTAATAGCAAGCTCCTCATTCAGCGCAAGCGGAACAGTATCCTCATGAAATTAAATGCTTCGGTGAAAAGAATCTTCCAGTTCATGGCTGAAAAATGTAATCCTTCTTTTACCTGTAGCGGCACCAGTTGTATCCGCAAGCCTTTTTCCCGCGCAGCAAGCCAGATGAATTCCAAATCAAACAGATAGCGGTTGATGGATGTTTTAAGAAAAACCTCCCTGCCCTTTTTATTGAACCCTTTCAACCCTGCCTGCGTGTCAGTGGTGGGAACATTAAGCGTCAGCCGGATGAGCTGTTTAAGAAAACGTGAAATCATCCTGCGGGATGCGGGAACATTCCGGTAATAGTCATCATCCCGAATTCCCAGCGCCACATCGCACTGATTGCCGCTCAGCGCCTTGTAGATGGCAAGCAAGCCGGCTTCTTCATAGGGAAAATCAATATCGGTGTAAACCACCACATCGCTCTCAGCAAGGGCAACGCCTCTCCTGACTGCATACCCCTTTCCTTTGTTATCCCGGTAGGCTTCAACGGCAATTATAGGAAATCTTTCTTTCAGCAGTTCGAAGCCGGGAGTGATGTCGTTTGTAGAGCCGTCATTCACAATGACAAGGCGCACCTTCGTTTCAGAAAGCGCATTACATATCTTTGACAGCGAGTGAATAACCGCCTGCGTCCAGCCTTCGGGAGGATTATAGCAAGGCAAGACAATATCGAGGGAAGGCTGCGGCATGATGCGTGCCTGCCGTGCTCGCAGGCAGGCGCAAAGATACTTTCGCTTAATCAATACTTGATGAAACGCTTTTTCAGGAAATTGTTCTTCACCGCAGCCGGCTTCGGCTTCATGCTGTTGCTGCTTTACATCTTCAGAGTATCCATTCTTCGCTTTATCGGCAATCAGCTTATTTGCGAAGACAAGATGGAAAAAGTGGAAGCGCTGTTTGTTTTGTCAGGCGACCCGTGGGACCGCGGGAATGAAGCCGCGCGGCTTTATAAGGAAGGACTTGCGGAAAAAATCATCTGCACGGGTGAAAATGTTCCCCGCTTGTTTTTGATTGCGGGAATCCTGTATCCTGAAAGCGAGTTAACGCAAATGAACATCATTGCGCAAGGAGTTCCCTCAAAAAATGTGGAGCTCCTTTGCAAAGGGACAAGCACCAAAGAGGAAGCTGATTTCATCCTGGAATACTGTCTGCGGCATCAAATCAAAAAGCTGGCGGTGGTTTCAACGAAATTTCACACCAGGCGGATTCAGTACACATTCAGGAAACAATTTAAAAAGGCAGAACTGCAACTCATCATTCATGGCGCACCCAGTTCAGAGTATGACGAAAATTATTGGTGGCGAAATGAGGAAGGGTTGATTTTCGTGAACAACGAGTATATTAAAATCATGTATTACAGGCTTTTGCGCTGATGGCAGCCATTGTAAAATCATCGAATCAGCCTTATCACTGCCACATCCCGCTTCCTGCTGTACTCGTAACTTCAATGTCAGTACGTTTCCACAAATCTCTCAGTCACTCCATACTTCTTCCTTAAATTGATGATTGTGAAACCGACTCGCGCAATGCCTTCTCACTTCCGGTGCTCAGGCGTGCGCTCCGTATCGCCCGAAATCCGCTTCCTGCCTGCATTCAAAAACTCCTTGCTCCAATTGTAATAGTGTTTACATAGATGCTCTATTTGCGGCACAGCGCGGCTATGGATTCTTCGCCACGCATCCTTCCGGCACAATCTTGATATTTTCTTCCGAGGGAAAGTAACCCGGACGTCCTGGCACTTGATTTCGCAAACCATTCTGCTCTCGCTTTGCTTTTTCTTTTCTATGTTGTGAGATTTTCTTAGTAGCGATTAAACGTTATAAGCGATGAAAATGAGTCATGAATATTTCAACAGCCAGGTGATTTTTTTTCTTTTGATTCTCAGATTCAAGGGAAAGGTAATGGATTTGATTTTTCTGAGCCGTTTTTTTCAAGAAAATAAGAAAAGATGTTCAGTTTTCGATTCCATTCTATGAAGACAGAATAGTTGATGTAGGTTTCCGCAAAACAATCCTGTGGAGATAATGGGAGTCGAACCCACGACCTCTTGCATGCCATGCAAGCGCTCTAGCCAACTGAGCTATATCCCCGATATTAAGTCGTGCCAAAGTTAAGAAACGCATTGTTAAGTCATCTGCTGTTCGGTATTATAGGACGATGGCGATTGATTTGAGGGTGGGGCGCGGTGGCCGTGTTTAGCGATACACATGGTGGGCATTAATTATTTGCAAGAAAGAGAAGAAGGTTATTTTATTTTGAGCAGCCGTTTATAAACGTATCTCCGCCTGTCAGATTTATTAAAAAAATTTAATTCTTTACTCTCTCACCACTTTCTTCACTTTTTCATTGCCTTTGCCGGTGACCACTTCCATCACATACGTTCCGCTGGAGAGTATTCCGCCCATTCGTAACTGATACTTGTTTTCACCCTGCTGGATGTCAATCAGAAGAGTGAACAGTTTTCTTCCCAGCACGTCAGTAATGATGATGTAGCCTACATCGGCTTCCTTTGATGTGATGTCAACGAAAAGGTGGTCGTTAAACGGATTGGGATAAACGCTAACGTCAAACCTGTCGGGCTTCGGTTGTCCAGGAGGCAATACTTCCACTTCAATCGTATCGCTGATTTCACAACCGTTATCGTCCGTAACGGTTACAATGTAGGTACCTGCTGGCAATCCAGAAAGGTCTTCCGTAGTATCACCGGTTGACCACCGGTAATCGTAAGGCGATGTTCCGCCAGAAACTGTTATATCAATAGCGCCATCGTTTGCTCCCTGTGCGCTTTCATGGGTGGTTGAATCCTCAATGGAGAGTGCATCGGGTTCAAGCACCTGCACAATCACATTCGCCTGACAGCCATTTAAGTCAGTCACCTGCACGGTGTAGAATCCGCCCGTTAAGCCGCTGATGTCTTCGGTGGTGTCGCTTGTTGACCAACTGTAGCTATAAGGCGGGATACCACCCAGCACATTAAGGTCAATAGCGCCATCGCTCGCACCATTGCAGCTTGCGGGCGTTGGCACGCCACCAAGCGCAAGCGGTCCGGGCTGGGTAACAAAGAATCCTTCAGATGCGGTGCACCCTGCTGCATCGGTCACTGTTGCACTGTAAGGTCCGGGTGACAAGCCGCTGATGTCTTCGGTAATGCTGCCGTTTGACCATTGGTAGCTATATTCCGGTGTACCTCCTGTAACGGTAAGGTCAATGGTACCGTCACTTGCTCCGAAGCAGGTCACATCCGTTTTCTGCCCGCTCAGGAGTATTTGAGTGGGTTCTGTAATCTCAAAGGAGGCTGTTGCCGAGCATCCCAAACCGCTTTCTGTAACCGTCACATCATATTGTCCCGCAGACAAACTATCAATTGAAGAACCGCTGGAGTTATTAGACCAGCTAAATGAATACGGTAATGAACATCCTCCGCCCACCGAGAGGCTGATACTGCCGTCATTTCCTCCGAAGCAACTCACATTAAGGGACTGCGCCTGTAAATCGAGCGAACAGACAAACAGGTCGGTAATCACAATGCTGTCGCACCCTGCCGCAGAGGTAAGTGTGTCAACATATTCTCCCGAGATGGTTTGATAACCTCCGCCCACAAAGAAGCTGTCGCCAGAGCAAATTTGAGCAGAGACGAAGGAAATGGCAGGAGGAATTACAATTATTTCAGTAATGATGATGCTATCACATCCAGATGAATTGGCGAGCGTGTCAAAATAAGTTCCGGACTGTGTTTGGAATGCTCCGCCAGCGAAGAAGCTGTCACCTTCGCAAATGGAAGCCTGCACGTTCTCAAGAGAAGATGGCAGCATCACCACGTCCGTTTCGATGATGCTGTCGCAACCTTCAGAGGTTTGCAGTGTGTCAAAGTAAGCGCCCGGTTCTGTTTGGTAAGCGCCACCGGCAAAAATGCTGTCACCTTCGCAAATCACTGCTTCAATACCGGTAAGCTTGTTGGGATTCACGGTCAGCTCGGTGACGATGATGCTATCGCATCCGTTTGCGCCCGTCAGGGTATCATAATATGTTC
>DATLYB010000265.1:0-6882 GCA_035575215.1 Chitinophagales bacterium | reverse complement strand
TCTTTTGCGCCTCTGCGCACCGCTTCATGTATGGGAACGCCAACCCCAAGCCCGCCATCGGCATAAAAGCATCCGCCCTTTTCCAGCAAGCTCATGAAAGGAATCATGTTGGCTGAAGCCCAGAGCCAATCGCAAAAATCTTCATAGCTGCAATCGTTGCTCGATTTGTACTCCAGCTTCTCGCAACAAAGGTTTGACACTGCGACAACCACTTCTTTGCCACTCCCTTGCAGCCGCTTGTAAAGTTCCTTTGACAAACTCCTTTTAATGAGCCTTCGCAAATTGCGGCTTTCCCCGAAGGTTCGCTCTTCCAGAAAGATGCGGCTAATCAGCGTCAGGTAACTCACCTTTATCTTATAGGTTTCTTCCATCTTTGAAAACCCGATAGGATTCACATCAAAAATGTCGCTGTGCTTTATTTCAGTGTAAATTTTTTTGATTCTGTCAATTTCACCAAGCGCCAAAAACGGTAACAAAAGCGCGCCTGTTGATGAGCCGACAAATAAATTGTAATCCCTGTGTTTTTCTGCAAGGAGATATTCCGCTATGCCGCCCGCAAAGGCTCCCATGCTGCCTCCGCCTGATATGACGAGCGATTTCATTTTATTACGGATGATGCCGGGCTTTCAGGAAAATAATCTTGTCTGCCTGTCTTGGCGGACATAATATACTACCATACGAGCAAAATACACAACAGTCCCCGGTTTTTGGTTTCAGCATTTGATGACAATTCTCACACTCATAGAAGTATTGGCAAGCATCAGCCGGCATTGTTTCCTCTTTTCGGTGTCCGCAATTCGGGCAGGTGATAGTTGATTTTAATATTAACCCCATTGTTATTCGATTACTTTATAGCCGCTTCAAATCCGGCTCATCACTCTCAACACCAAGCCATCGCACCGCTTATTTCCGAACTCAAATACTTCAGAAGTGTAAAATAAATCGTAAAGCGCTTCCTTGAGCATCATTTTGGCGCGGTGCGCCCGCACCTTCACATTTTCGATGGAGATGCCGAGGCAAGCGGCAACTTCGTCAATGTACCCTCTTTTGCTTTTTTGATTTAGAAGCCTGATGTTGCATACAGCAAGCCGGTAAATCCTTTGACGTTCCTTGTTTTCCGGCCGCCATTGTATATGGACAATCAGGTGTGCCCCACAGAGGGCATTTCACAAGCGGACAATCCGGTGTGCCAGCCAATGGGCATTTTGACAATTGAACAGCCGCCAGTGAATCATTACTCACTGTTGTCTGATTTGTTTGTCCATAGCTCAATCCATACATGAAAATGGATGCCGCCACCAATGTTGTTTTGAAAATTGCGTTTCTCATTTTTTTATTGTTTTTTTATTGTTTACAAACTCTTTCCTATTCCTGCTGCTATCAAATCCTCTTTGGTTATTCCCTTATCTATGCAGCAATTTAAAAGTTCTCCATTCACTGCAATTGCAGGAAGTCTTTTTATGGCATATTGTTCAACCTTTGACAAGCATTCTTTGCTGCCGCACTGTTTCACCACATCATAAACAGTTACTTCGCATGAATCGAAGACAAGTGATTTTACCAGGTCAACTACCGGGTTACATACCGGGCAGCCTGCCGTAAAAATTTCAATTTGTCTTTTCATTTTTTTTCTCCTTTTGTTTAATGATACAAGTTTAGGATAGCTCATTGGGTGTCCGCCAAATCTTTTTTTCATTCCCCTATTTTCATTCTTTCTTTTATAGCATCCACCTCTTTCATCTTCCTTGTAATTTCATCCAATTCAATTTCAGGAAACTGCTTCTTCAAGAAAGCAATCTTATCCGCTTCCATGCAATTCCCCGGACATGCATTCATCACTTCTACCAGTTTCAGCGCAAGTCCTTTTCGTAATGCCTCATCCAAAAAAAGAAAATGCGCTTTGCTCAACCCCTCTTCCGCAGCTTTAAATTGTGTAAGGATTTTATCCGGTGCTTTATCTTCTTTCACCATTCCCTCTATTCCTTCCAACTGTCCTCTAACATAATGAAGGCGTTTTATGATGTCGTGTACAATATCCGGTGGCATCATTTTATTTTTTTCAACAAAGCTATTTCACCTCAGGGGTGTTTGCCAAACCAAAAAAAAGCCGCGCTCCCGTGCGGCTTTTTCTCATTAGCATTTCCTCCCAATCACTCACTCCAACTCCTCCTCAATCCCATTTCGCTGACTATTGTCAGGTGAAAAGACGCGTCACCTCTATTGTCTCAACCAACAACTCAAATCCTCTCTTCCTGAGCGCTTTAATTAATTTTTATCGCCAGTCCACAATTTTAAATTGGTAAACATTGCAAGAGCAATATATGGTGTGTCCTTCTCGTCAATGTCTTTCGTCAGTTCAGTATGGTGAAATTTCTTTCCGAGTGTTATCCGATTTTTACCGAAGTCATTGTCAGCGAACCTGCCACTGCTTTATCGTTGAACAGTTTTACTTCTTCGTTATTGTCTTGCAATGCCAACGAATACAGCAAAGGCAAATAGTGTTCAGGTGTCGGGATAGCTAAATCAAACGCTTTACCCTGAGAACGGAAATTGATAAGTTGCTGATGGTCTCCATTCAGAATAAATTTTTTCATTTTTTCATTGGCTTCAATTGCCCAGTCAAAGCCGTATTCAGGAGCACTCAGTTTGTCCCATGCTAACATGCTCAAATTGTGAACGATGTTTCCGCTTCCAACAATCAGCACACCTTTTTCCCGAAGCGATTTTATTTCTTTTGCCAATTCGTAATGATACTGCGGTGGCTGGTTGTAATCCAAACTCATCTGAATAACAGGGACATCGGCTTTTGGATATAGATGTTTGATTACACTCCATGCTCCGTGGTCAAGCCCCCATTTATCATCCAAACCTACTTCGGTTTTTTTGATAAGCGATTTGGTTTCTTTCGCTAAATCAGGACTGCCGGCTGCGGGATATTGCACTTCAAATAATTCTTTCGGAAAACCGCCAAAGTCGTGAATGGTAGGCGGATTTTGCATGGCTGTTACAAAAGTTCCTTTGGTTTCCCAATGAGCCGAAATACATAAAATTGCCTGTGGTTTTGGAATTTCTTTCACTACTTTTCTGAATCCTGCTACAAATTCATTTTCTTCAATGGCATTCATCGGACTGCCATGACCGAGAAACAACACCGGCATTTTTTGTGTGCTGCTCAACGGTTCGGTCATTTTGTTTAATTCATGTAGTTTCATAACGGATGCTGTTAATGGTCCTGCTGCCAATAGCGGAACCAGTGTTTTAATAAATGTTTTTCTTTCCATCGCTTATTTTATTTACTCCTTGATTGCACTTGCATTTAGCTTCCAAATTGAACCATTTTTTGTTGTCAATTGCGTTAATAAACCCTTTGCAGTGAGGTCAATGAGTATTTTCTCGCTTTCGTTTCTCGGTGTTCCTGATAACTCTGAAAATTCTTTAGCTGTCAGCGTCCGGTATTTTACAAAAAGTGCTTTCCAGTGTTTGCCGTATTCATTTTTTTGCGTTGTCGGTGCAAGTTTTAAAACAGCATTTTCAAAAACGGTATAGGGTTTAGAGCCATACACAAATTCTGTCTTACCTGCCGTGTCGGTAAAAAACATTGATGGAAATCCTCTTACTCCCAGCTCTCTGCCCAGCTTTAAATCTTCATTAAAAAGCGCCTTTGCTTTGCCTTCGTAATCGGCTTTAAGTTGTTGCACATTCAGCCCGACACTTTTTGCCGCTGCTTCCAAATGCTCCCACTTTGTAATGTTTTTCTTTTGTAAGAAAACCATTTCCCTGATTTCACGGAGAAAAAGGATGGATTTTTCATTGTCCTGCAATTGCGCTGCTTTAAAGGCGATAGATGGAGGATAAGATGAATTCAAAGGGTCTTCCAGCCAAATATCTCCATCTATGGGCATGTCGTAGTAAACGCTCACTTCATCCCAATGGTGAGCCACATCAGAAGGTTTGCTGATACCGCCACTGTTGTAACTCCAGTCGGGCAGCAAGCCGCCCATCCGGTATTCAATTTCAATGGCATTGCCATATTCCAATTTGAGTTTGCGCAATTGCGGCTCAATTGCCCAGCATGATGAACAAATCGGATCGGTATAATAAACAACCTTAATGGGTTTTTGTGTTGATTGTACAATTCCTGCAATGGTATCATTTTCCTTTGCCGCAGGCATTTCGCACATTCCTGTTGTTATGTCGCACAGTAGAGGATTATTTTGGTCTTTCATTTTTTTATTTGTTTGAGAATGGCAGCTTGAACTGCCAAAGATTAAAAACGCTGTAAGTGCTAAGTATGCCAGCTTCATGCTTAAATGTTTTCACGCACTTGGGTAGTGTCATCACAAAGGATGACACTACCCTGCACGTTTGTTTAATTACAAGTTATCATAAATGTTTCTTTCAAAGCATCGTCACTTAGTTAGCGGTGCTTTTTTGCTGCGCAAACTGCACATTCAATACGATGGTGACATCTTCGCCCACTGTTATACCACCTGCTTCAGTAAGCCCGTTCCATTTCAAGCCGTAATCAAAGCGGTTGATGGTAGTAGTAGCTTTGAAACCTGCCTTGGTGTTGCCGTAGCCGTCTTTGGCGGTTCCTCCATACACTACGTCAAATGTTACACGCCTGGTGGTGTTCCTGATGGTGAGGTCGCCAGTGAGCGCGTATTTGTTGCCGGACTTCTTCACGAATGAAACGCTTTTGAAATTCATCTGAGGATATTTTTCGGCATTGAAAAAATCGTCAGATTTCAGGTGGTTGTCGCGCATCGTGTTGTCGGTGCTGATGCTGGCAACATCCACGGTGAAATTGATTTGCGCATTTGTGAAATCCGGATTGCCGCTTTGCAGGCTGCCGTCAAAGGCTTTGAACGAGCCTTCCACTTCCGAGATGACGAGATGCGAAACCGTAAACTTCACCGTGGAGTGCGCCTTGTCAACCGTCCACTGCGTTTGCGCGGACAAACTGCCGAAGCTGAAAAGCATGATGAATGCAAGTGCGGATAATCTGGCAACGCTGTTGCTCATGAATCCTGCTGCTGAAATGATGGTTCTGTTTTTCATTGTTTAAAGTTTTAATTGTTACATCAATCACTATTGATTGACGATACAAAGATGGGACGGGGTGATGCCCTTCGTCATTCACATAGGTTAAGAAAGCCAAACCTTAGTTTTCGTAAGGGAACACTAACACACGGCAACCAACTCATTCAGAAAATTTTGCAGCGGAGTTTGTAAATTTGGATAATGAAAATCGAAATTCCTGATTCGGTGGTTAAAGAGAAGGACACTAACAAATTCTGCTGGAATTGGCTTGCATTCTTTACAGCAAAGCCGATGTCTCATTACCTAAGTGCGCCCGTATAGCAGGATTAAGCCGTGATGATTTTCAGCACGAGCTATGGAAAAGAAAAATTCCGCTGCAATACGATACTGACGATTTGAAAACAGACCTGGACAACCTGAGGCGCTTTAAATGATTGTCGTCAGTGATACATCGCCAATTATCGCGCTGATTCGTATCAACCAAATCCCCAACTGCTGCCTGTTCTTTTTCACGAAGTAATCATTCCATTAACGGTGAAGGAGGAGCTTAATGCTGCGCGTTTCAATGATGCGGAATTAACGATTTACAAAAATTGCAATTGGCTGATTTCAAAATCTGTTTCAGGAAAAATAAATCCGAATGATGATTTGGATAAAGGCGAAATGGAAGCAATTGCTTTGGCAAAAGAACTTCATGCCGATTATCTATTGATAGATGAAAAGGCAGGACGTAAAGCAGCTATGAAGGAAGGGTTGCGCATCATAGGCGTGGTAGGCTTGCTGATACTTGCAAAGCAAAAGGGATTGATCAAGGAGGTGAAAATTCTATTAGATGACCTGATTGCAAAAAGTGATTTCTGGATTTCCGAACGTCTCAATGAAAATATTTTACTCCATACGGGCGAACTATAGCCGTTGCATCCCTTTAGCTCACTTCCTCTTCGCCATCTCCTTGCGGATTCGGCTCAGCGATTGCGGCTTGATGCCGAGATAAGAGGCAATCAGGTATTGCGGAATGCGCTGCGGGAAATCGGGATGCAGCTTTGAAAATTCTTCGTAGCGGTGCAGCGCATCTTCGCTGTTGGTTTTCGCCAGGCGGTATTGCAATGACACATAGGCGTTCTGAATCAGTATTCTGAAAAAGCGGTCAATGGACGGGAATTGGTCGCAGGCGCTTTCAAAATGCGGTTTGCTTAGTTGCAATAGCTCGCTGTCTTCCAGCGCTTCAATATTGTAAACGGCTTTGCGCCCGGAATAAAAACTGTACAAGTCCGAAATCCACCAGCCCTCCAATGCAAACTGGATGACGGTGGTTTCCGCTTCATCATTCAGGATGTAGGAATACAGCGCGCCTGAATTGACAAACCAGATGTGATTGCATTGCTGCCCTTCACGGACAAGGAGTTCTTTTTTCTGCACCGATTTTTTCACAAACAGTTGCTCCAGCTTTTTAAACTCCGTTTCAGAAAATTTCTTCTGGATTTTAGATTCGATGTTTTGGCGGAGTAAACTGTTCATGGCGTTTTGCGGCTGGTGTTCCTTTCAGTCCAGCTTTACTGAATGTTCCGGGCGGTCTATACGCAAGTCCGTGACGTGCAATTTTTGATTAAGCAGCTTGCAAAAATGTTGCTGTCCTGATTCTGATGATTGAAAATAGATGCAGGTCATGCACATCCGCTGTATGGTAATCACTCCTGCTTTGTTCAAGTGCCGGATAATATTGAGCAGACTGAGCAGCAAATTTTCCTTATCGTCCGGGTGCAGTTTATCAATAGGTTTAAGTATTTCTTTGGTGAACAACGAGGTTTTGTCTGCGATGATTTTCCCTTTATTTGTAAG
>DATLYB010000264.1:0-2737 GCA_035575215.1 Chitinophagales bacterium | reverse complement strand
TAACCCGGTAAGAACTGCGGAGAAGGTATTCCAGAAGCATCCTCACGCTGTTGTCATCCTCCACTGTCAGAATTTGCTTTCTATCACGCATATCATTCATCCCCATTTCATCGGGCAAAGTAGCAGAAGCCATTTGTTTAGTCAACAATTTTTTATAAAATTCTTCCTTTCTCGCACGCCCTCTCAAAAGACCAGCCGAAAAGAGAATTCTAATGTAGTAACTCGCTGAGTGATGCCCACGAAATAATCGGAAATTAGTGTCCGCATAGGCAGAAAACGCTGGCATAATACTTCAATCCTCTGCCTCTTACAGCACAAATCCCTAACTTGAATGTTAAATTGCATAGCTTTAAATAACTTTTTTACTTCCTTTCCAAATGATTCTTGATTCTCACAGTGTAGAGGAATTCAACAAAGTGCGCCCGGATAAAAACTCTGCCGTGCTATGCCATGCTCCATTCAAAAGTATATTCTTCGGGATGAGCGGGAAATTATATGCCTGCTGCTTTAACCGCATTTACATACTTGGCACCTATCCTGAGCAAACGATTAGGGAAATTTGGTTCGGTGAAAAAACGAATGCGCTGAGGAAAGCCATCCGGCAGCATGATTTGTCGCTGGGCTGTTACACGTGCGGGTACATGCTGGCGGCAAAAAATTATGAAGGGGTAGCCATTAAAAACTTCGACTACACCCGCTGGGATGAAGCAGGTTACCCCACCAAGATGGATTTTGAGCTAAGCAACATTTGCAACCTCGAGTGCATCATGTGCCGGGGTGAACATTCATCATCCATCCGGCAAAACCGCGAGAAACGCCCGCCCATTCCTCCCAAGTATGATTCCGAATTCATCAGGCAGTTGGAAGAGTTTATACCCCACCTGCAAACCTCGCATTTTTTGGGAGGAGAACCGTTCCTGATTCCGATTTATCTTGACCTGTGGGAGAAAATGCTCGAATTGAACCCCACGATTGAAATTTCCGTGCAAACCAACGCTACTGTGGTTAATGAAAGGATAAGCCGCATATTGGAAGCGATGCCTTTTTCAATTTCGGTGTCCATTGACTCCATAGATAAAAACATTTACGAGCAAATACGGGTCAATGCCCGGTTTGAAAGGGTGATGGAAAACACCCGCTTCTTCCGAAATTATTGCCAACGCAAAGGGAAAAAAATGACTATCTCCTATTGCCCGATGGTGATGAACTGGCACGAACTTCCGGAGGTTGTTGAGTTTTGCAATGACCTGAATGTGGATGTCTTTTTCAATACAGTGATGCTTCCGGTAAAATACTCTTTAAGCTCTCTTTCCCAGGCTGAAATGGAAAATATCATATCCTTTCTTGAAAAGAAACACCTGCCTGAAGAAACGGAAGTTCAGAAGCAAAACAAAAAAAGTTTTGAGAGCGTCATCAATCAAATCAGATATTGGCGGCAGCAAGCAAGCAGGAAGGAGAAGATTTTTAACGGACATCGCACCATCACCGGCACACAGGAATTTCTCAAGATGCTGCGGGATTATATAGACGGTACATTCCCTGGCTCCCCGGAGAAACAAGCGATGTACGCTGATATTGAAGACAAAATAAACTTCATGTTCCGGAGAGCAGAGCAGGAAGGCATCTTGAATGAATTCAGGGATTACGTCTTTACATCCGACCCGGTGCTCGTATGCGATTTTCTCCCTAAAAGCGGGAAGGAGCATTTTTACAATATCATTAAAATTCACGCGGGGCTTCAGTAGCCCGTTGATTCAGCCTCACTTTGCAATCCCCTTGCAGGAACAAGTCGGAATTGGGATTGGTTGACCCGCCTGCAACCACAACTATCCTGCTGCCCTTACTCCCCTCTTGCCTATCCTTGAAACAAAATTTTCATTTTCTATTCCGGCATCGCTGAATGTTTTACTCATCTGCAACGCAACGCGCTCGGCATCCGTTCGCGACTTGCACAATGCGAATATCGAAGGACCCGAGCCTGAAATGCTGCATCCCAGCGCACCCGCTTCTAAAGCGGATTTTTTCACCGCATCAAAGGAAGGAATCAGCACCGAGCGTACCGGCTCAATTATTACATCTTCCAGCGACCTGCCAATCAAATCAAAATCGCCACGAAACAGTCCGGTGATAAGACCGGCAACATTACCCCATTGAATGATAGCATCCCTGAGCGTGATTTTATCCTTCAAAATTTTTCGCGCATCTTCGGTGCGCACTTCAATCTGCGGATGAACGACTGCGCAATGCAACTCCTTAGGAAAATCAAGACGGATGATGTCCAGCGGCTTGTAGCTTCTGATTAAAACAAAACCTCCCAGCATTGCCGGACCGACATTGTCGGCATGCGCAACACCGGAAACCACCTTCTCGCCCTCCATGGCAAACGGAATCAACTCTTCCGCGCTGAATGGTTTTCCCAGCAGCTCGTTGGCAGCATACACGCTCGCCACCGACCCGGCAGCGCTGGAGCCAAGACCGCTGCCGGGCATAATCTTTCTGGTGATAACGATTTCAAAGCCCTGTTTACTGTTCAATTTCTGAAGCATGGCTGCCAGCGAAACACCGCTTGCGTTTCTTTCCGGCTGCAGGGGGATATTTTTAAAGGGAGTTCGATTCGTAATTCTAATTCCGGAATCCGGTGAGAGCTTTACAATCATTTCATCACCCGGATTTTCCAGCGCAAAGCCGAGAATGTCAAACCCGGAACCCACGTTAGCTACCGTTGCGGGGGCAAAAA
>DATLYB010000263.1:0-4475 GCA_035575215.1 Chitinophagales bacterium | reverse complement strand
ATCTCATCGGTTGACTTGGTCCCGAAGGTTACCAGAAACGGTCCATCGGTGTTTAAATACGTGGCTTCGTAAATAAAGCCGTTTTTAGGGTCTACTTCAAGCAGTTCATCATCAGGAAACGTGCGCACCGTGACGTCTACTCCCCAGCGGTAATATCCCACGTTGAAACCCTGCTCATAGCTGTAAAATCCCTCATAAACCTGAGCGCCTTTGGTGCCATCGGAATTTCTCAAATACACATCGAAGTCGGTGCCGTAGCGGTGCGTGTGGGTATAAAGCTTCCAGATTTTCCAGGTGCCGGTTTCATCGGGGTCAACGGCTTCAGCAGAGAAGGAGTATTCGTTCCCGTCCTGCAGACACCATATCAAAAAATTGGGAAAATTTCTCACAAGCATATAATCGGTGGCGGTACCCACGGGCTGCGTGTAGAAATTAGTATAGAGGTCGGCAGCGAGAATGGAATCCTGGCTCCAGTTGCGAATATGCAGGTTCAAATCAAGCACCGTTCCGGCTTCCCACAAATAGGCGGTTCCCTCAGGGAGGTCGTAACTCAAAAACCCCGGGCCGGCACAGATGCCGTCCATGGTGCTGGCATGTGAGCCGGCATCAAGGGGTCGGATGCCTTCTTTATAACCCGTGTGCTGGTTAGGAAAAAATTTATAGACCACCCAATGATGGCAGGCTTGCGGCATCATGAAGTGCACACGGGGTATTTCGATGTCTTCAGCAAGGAGCGGGGCGTGTTTGATGAAGATTTCAGTTTCAGTACCGGGAGCAAGGAAAATTTTACCGAAATAAATCTGGAACCCCGTGCCGGGTGAGGGTGGAGCATGGTCAGGGTAGGTATCATCAATTCCGCCTACACGGTAGTAGGTGTTGATGAGCGCAGTATCAATGACCTTGCCTGTTTGCGGTGCCCCATACAATATCCATTGCCGCACCAATTCTATTTCATGGTCGGGCATCTTTGTTAGGTTTTCCGGCTGGTAATTTCCTTCCCCTGCTTCGATTACCAGCGGGTCGCTGATGCCATAAGCAATTTTGCGAAGCAGGAAGCTGCGCTGCGGATAGCCCGGCATCACCAGCCTGTCGCCCTTGGCGGAGGCAACGGTGTTTGAAGGGGGTTGATTCACCAGAGCGCTATACACATCCGCTTCCGGCTGCATCACATTGAAAAGCCCATTCGAGCCGTCATGGCACCCCGATGTGCCGCATTTGGCTTGCAGCAATTGATATATTTGGGTGTATGTGCTTTGTGCTGATAAATCCACAGAAAACAATAGACAAATCAGGGCTGCATACATGCCCCGAAACGGTGGTTTTTTCATGACAAGAGGTTTTAGGGTTCAGAAAAGATAAAACCTTTCGCGGTCATATCAAAAGGACAAGTTCTTGCAGAACAAGAATCTTATCCTCCGTTCGGAAAAAGGATTAATTAAGGCAGGAACTACCTCTGCACTGTTAACTTCCCGGATGCCACCTGCTGTCCATCGTTCACCAGGCGGTAGAAATAATTTCCCCCGGGCAGATGCTGCGTGTTGAGCACGAACTGCCGTTCACTCAAATCATTCACCGTCAGCACTTCTTTGCCCAGCAAATCAAAAACACGGAAGCAGGCATTTTTCAATACCACATCCGGTCCAATGTGAATCTTCGCCTGCTGCTGCGCAGGATTGGGATAAATTTTCACGTGAACGTCATTAAATACTTTATTGGGAAGAATACCCAACGGAGTCTGCGATTTGGTGAAGAAAATATAAGAGACGAACATTTCGTCAGTGGTTTTTAAGCCAAAGCCGATGGTATCGCCCGTGTTGTTATTGTACACAGCTTCATGAATCATTCCCGCAGTCATGTCAACGGATTGAGGCGGGTCAAAATAGCGAAGAGGGGGATGCTCCCAGTCGTAGAACCCCTGGTCGAATGAATGAGTAACGTCATAGGAGCCGTCATAAATAATTTCTCCTTTCGTGCCGTCCGGATTACGCAGCCATACATTGTAATCTTTTCCAAACTTGTGGGTGTGAGCCTGTATGCTCCACAGGTTCCAGTAGAAAGTGGAATCAGGGCTGTATTGTGTGATGCGCAGCGTAGTGTCGTTGGGGCTTGGGTAGAGGATGAGGTTCTGCACATCCCAGCCTCCTTGGTAAACCGGATGTCCGTCATAGCGCACGGGATAAGACACCATCGGAATCGTTCCCGGCTGGCGCGGACGCGTGTAGATGTTGTAATATACCTCAGCCGCAATGATGCTGTCACTGTAATTGAGAATGTGATAGCTGATATTCAAAACGGAATTGCTGTCCCACATCAATGCCGTACCCTGCGGCAGTTCTACTTCCAATGAGTTGGGCCATTGCGCCACCACTTCTGCGCTGAAAAACAAGGCAGCTGCATCGCCCAGATTATTCACGCGTTTCAAACCGGGCGGTACAAGGGCATCCATGCCGGGTTTGTATTTGAAAACCGCCATGTGATGTGATTCTTTATTCATCGCTACGTTCATTCTGTACACTTCAACGTCTTCAGTGTTGTAAAGCGGAAACTTGGCGTCAAACTCAATTTCCCTGCCGGGTGCCAAGAAGATGGGACCGTAATAAATCTGGTAACCCTCCGAAGGGTCAGGCACCGGCAGGGAGGGGTCTCTTGCTTCTGCAAAGCCGTTGTAATAATCGGTGATGAGCTGTTCATCAACATAATGATACCCCGTGTCGGCAGCGCCAAAAATTATCCACTGGCGAATCATTTCGCGTTCCACTTCCGACAGCGCAAGGGTGTCTTTCGGCATAGGAGCGCCTTCATCATTGCGTAAGCTGATGTTGGCGTCAAGTCCCCGGTTAACTTTTTGAAACAGGAAGCTTTTTCTTGCATCTCCGGGCCACACTCTTTTTAATCCCCTCGACTCTGCCGCATCATTATCAGGCGTTACATTGATGAGGTTATTTAAAACATTCTGCTTGGTGTCGTCAAACCGGAGGCTGCCTGTTGGATTGCCGTAGCTGTGGCAATTTCCCGTACACCGGGTTTGCAGAATGGAATAAACACGGTCGAAAGTGGTTTGGCTGAAAATCTTTCCGTGAATGAATAATACAGAAACAAGAAAGGGGAGGATGGAAGTTTTCATTTCACAATGTTTTTTGGATTGGTTTGCCGAAAAAGCACGTGCCGAAAATAATTACTTTTGTCTGCATAATAAAAAAAACCATTTTAAAAATGCTGTACCGGAACTACTTCCTTCTGACGGCTATTACTGTTTCCGTCTTTTCATTTACTCATGCGCAGATACCCAATGCCGGATTTGAAAATTGGACTTCAACAGGCTTTCCGGCTCATCTGAATCCCGATAACTGGGGAACCCTTAATGATGCCACCGGGCTGGCAGGAGTTTATACCTGCGAAAGAGGCTCCGGTGCCGATGTGCACAGCGGAAACTATTCCATGAAGCTCACATCGAAAAGCGTATTCGGACAAAGTGCTCCCGGCATTGCTGTTACGGGAACCATCAACACCGGCACGCAGGAACTGGAAGGCGGGTTTCCCTACACGCAACGACCGGTGGCGATGAGGGGATGGTATAAATATTCACCCATGCCCGGAGACAGCGCTGAAATCAGAGTCACCTTGTGGAGACGCAGCGGTGGCGTACGCGAAGAGGTGGGCGAAGGAGTGATTCATCCGACCACCACGGTCACGTCCTTCACGCAGTTTTCAGTACCGATTACCTACACCAGCGCTGACAATCCTGACTCAGCGATGATTCTTCTGGTATCTACCAACACCAATAACATCCAGGTGGGCAGCGCAATGATTATTGACGACCTTGCTTTTTTGGATTGCAGCGGATTCAGCGTTTCGGTATCCACCACGGATGTAACCACGGTGGGAGGCAGTGACGGAACGGCAACAGCGAACATTACGGGAGGCACACCACCCTTCTCATATATGTGGGGCAATGCCGCAATTGTAGCGAGCATAACCAACCTTTCTTCCGGAACCTATTGCGTTACAGTCACAGATGTCAACGGCTGCACAGCAACAGCTTGCGGAGCGGTGAACGAACCCGGCTGCACGGGCTTTTCTGTAACAATGAGCGGCACCCTTGCTTCACCGGGAGGCAATGACGGTACGGCAACGGCAACGCCTGCTGGCGGAACACCGCCCTATGCCTACCAGTGGAGCAACGGTATGACCGTTTCAACAATTGACGGCCTGACTGCCGGACAATACTGCGTGACGGTGACCGATAGCATCGGGTGCATAGCAATCGGGTGCTATGATGTCACTGAGCCTGACTGCTCCAGCTTTGCGCTGACGCTGAACGTTACTGATGCAACCAATGACACTACGGATGATGGTATCATCGTGGCTGCAGCAGCCGGAGGCACTCTGCCTTATTTCTATACATGGAGCATCCCAGGGGTGGATTCGTTCATTTCAGGACTGGGAGCAGGCTATTATTGCGTAACCGTGTCAGA
>DATLYB010000262.1:0-2905 GCA_035575215.1 Chitinophagales bacterium | reverse complement strand
AAATGGAAAAAGATAGAAGTCAGAAAATGCCGAAGTAAGGTCTTCTCTGTTGATTTTCAGCAAGTTCTTATTTAGAACAGTAGAGTAGTAATTATATTTTAAGTCCACTGCGCCCCATCTTTTTTTGAAATCATAAACCCCCTGCTGGGTTTTCCATGTCCCGCCCCAATTCCAGTAAGCGAATCCCTTTGCGATTGCATCTTTCATAGCTTCAAAGATAAGCAAAGCCGATGGTTGGTCATTCCGAAAGGTTGGTATGGTTGCAGGCGTAAAGTATTCAACTGTTTTATTAAAATAAAATAGCAAGAGTGCGGCAACCGGAGTTTTTTTCTTGCAAGCGACATACACCGCATATTCCTGGGGAGTGAAGAATTTAGGTATCATTTCGAAAAATTCTCTTTTTTTTGCCTTCCCGCCTATGCTTTCAATGTTTTGTTTATGTACTCCGAATAAAAATGAGAGCGCCTCGTAATCATGCCGGATTTCAATTGTGATGCCGGCATTTCTTGCCCTTCTTATGTTTCTTGGACGCGGGTCTGAAAATATTTTCAGGAGTTCCTGTTCTATATTGTTTTTAGGGTATGGTAGCAGGGTAATTTGCCCAATGCGATAATCGCTATAATCAAACTGTAAGCCGGCTGTTGCCCAATCGTCTTCAGCTAAAGGATTTGTGATAACCGTGTAGGCTGATGCATTTAAGCAAGTTGCGCTCGATTCAAAAGCTTCAATCAAACCAACTTTGATTTGATTTCTATCCGATTCTGACAAAGATGAATCAAAGACAAAACTTCCATTGCTGCCGTAATAAGGCAGTGAATTAAGAACAGTCCCCATTCTTTCATCTTGTTTATATAAAAACGGAAGGCAAGCAATTGGTTTAGAATTCTTCCAATAAGTAAAGTAGATGGATTGGCACCCTAAAAGTTCTTTTAATAATTCGTGGTAGGGCAAAGACTGATAGAAAAGGGAATTCGGTTGCTGAAGAAGAAATTCAGTATAGACTTCTCTGATTTCCGTATTGATTTCATGCAGAATTTTCAGTTCCATGCATCCTCCTTTCTTCCCGCCATAAAAACACGGCACCACCACTCAAAACACATAAACGACCATATAAGGAGCCGGTGGTTAATTCTCTGATTGATATGCTCATTTATTATCTTTTCCATGTACTCCTTTCTTATAAACTCGGTAGAAACTGTATTAGATTTCAACAGCAATTCTTTTACGTAGTTCGCATTCTCCCCCCGATACCAGCTTTCGTCCGGAGCCGAGAATCCCTGTTTTTTTCTATTGATGATTTTGTCTGGGATGAATGCTTCCATTGCCTTTCTCAGTACGGTTTTTCCTTCATTGAATTCTTTATACTTCAAACTTTTTGAAAAAATATTTTCATCTAACTTTTTTATGTTTTCCAGGTTGCCAAGCTTGTATCTCACCGGTATTCTCTGAGCAAAATCAACCAGGTCATTATCCAAAAACGGAAATCTTTCCTCCAAGCCGCTTGCCATGGAAAGTTTGTCTCCTATCAGAAGTAATCCGGGCAGAAAGGTTTTTATTTCAAAGTAAAGTGAATTGCTAATGTGATCTTCAGGACTTTTATATCGGAGTTTAGTGTTGAATGTAAAGACACGTTCAAAAATTTTCCTGGGCTCCCCGATATCCATGTGCATTTTCACAGCCGGATGAAACAGCATGTCCTTATCTTGGTCGGGAACAAGCCGTTGCCAAAAGCCATAGTACTGGTCAAAAAATTCTTTTTGGTCAAGCGAGTTAAACACCCGGTAATACCTCCACGGATATCCGCCATACAACTCATCGCCACCCGTTCCCTGCAGACAGACTTTTACAAACTTGGAGGCAAGACGGCTGATATAGTAATTCGGATAGCTCATTCCGACCCGCAAATCTTCCAGATGCCACACCACGCGCGGCAGTGACCATCTCAAATCTCCGGCATTCATCACTTGCTCGTAATGCTCAGTCTTGTAATGATTTGCCATCAATTCGGCATCTTTTCTTTCATCATAGTTTGCTTCCACCCCGGTTACTTCGCTCATATCGAAACCGCAGGTGAAAGTCATAAGTCGTTCGACATGCTTTGATGCGATGGCTGTGATAGAGCCGGAATCCATCCCGCCCGACAAATAAGAACCCACCGGCACATCGGCTACCATCTGTCTTTCTACAGCCTGCCGGAACAACCGTTGCGTTTCCTCTACTGCTTCCTGAAAACTCATGGTTTCCCGGGGGCTGGAAAAATCATAGTCCCACCATGAATTGCGGGTGACGGTTGCATCGCCTTGCCGGATATAGGCCGTATTGGCAGGAGGCAGCAGCGAAACACCATCGAACAATGTCTGGTAGGTGAACATATTCTGAAAGGTGAAGTACTCATTCAAGGCGTGATAATTCAATTTCACCTGAAACTCAGGGTGCGGGAAAAAGGCTTTGATTTCCGAAGCGAACAGAAATGTCTTGCCGTTATGCCAGTAATACAATGGTTTTACGCCAAACCTGTCACGGAACAAATACAATACTTGTGACGGCTTGTGCCATGCTCCAATAGCAAACATGCCATTGAACCGCGTGATAAAGGATGTTCCATATTCAGCCAGCCCTTCGGCAATCACTTCAGTATCCGTTGTTGATTTGAATGCATGCCCTTTTTGCTCTAATTCTTTGCGAAGCTCTTTGTAGTTGTATATACAACCATTAAAAACGATTACCCATTGGTTATCTGAAGATGTCATAGGCTGGTTCCCTTTGGGGCTCAAGTCGAGGATGGCCAGCCTTCTGTGTCCCATGGCAATGTTAGCTTCACAGAAGTATCCTTCCCCGTCCGGACCGCGGTGGCTTATTTTTTCAGTCATCGCCTTTATCAGGCTGGGAGACACCGTTTCCCCAT
>DATLYB010000261.1:0-2875 GCA_035575215.1 Chitinophagales bacterium | reverse complement strand
TGCGCACATCAGCAGGTCGAGCCGTGCAGAAAATTTTCTGAGGTCAGCGGGAGGTTTCTCAAATTCTATCAGCCATTCATGACAAGGCAGTCCGCCATTCAGGGGTGTGATTTGCGGGGCAACGGTGAACTCCGTCACCACCGCTTCTTCGCCTGCCACCGCTTCCTTCATCGCCTGCTCCACTTCCTCTGCAATTACATGCTCGCCAAAGGCGGAAATAAAATGGCTGATTCTTCCGGTGACGGCAATCCGGTATGGATTTTTTGTGACAAATTTCACCGTATCGCCCAGCACATATCCCCATAAGCCAGCATTGGAATTGATGATGATGGCGTAATGAACGCCCGTCTCCACATCTTTTAAGGAGAACCTGTCCGGATTTTCGTCAAAAATGTTTTCCGCCCTGACGAATTCATAAAAAATTCCCGAATCAGCATTCAGCAGCAGCCCTTTCCATCCGGCAGTGTCCTGAAATGCGATGAATCCCTCGGAGGCGGGGTAGGTTTCCAGTGTTTGGATTTTCTCCCCGATGGATACCTCCAGTTTTGCACGGTATGGCTCAAAATTCACTCCGCCATGCACGAGCACCTGCAGGTTGGGAAAAATTTTCCTGACGGGTTTGCCGGTTCGTTCCCGCAGCTTGTCAAAATACATTTGCATCCACGGGGGAATGCCGCTAATCAGCGTCATATTCTGGCTGACAGTTTCGTCAACAATGTTATCCAATTTTGTTTCCCAGTCTTCAATGCAGTTGGTTTCCCATGATGGAAGCTGATTGGCTTTCAGATAGGCTGGAATCTGGTGATTCACGATTCCCGAAAGCCTGCCTGCGGGAATGCCGCCCACGCGTTCCAGCACCGGACTTCCCGACAAAAAAATCATCTTGCCATCCATGATGCGCCACGTGCGGGTTTCAACCATATACATGAGCAGCGCAGTCTGAGCCGTGTAAAAATGGTTTTTTAGCGAGTCCCTTGTAATGGGGATGAATTTGACGCCCGCGGTGGTGCCGGAGCTCTTGGCGAAATAAACCGGCTTGCCGGGCCACAGCACGTTCTTCTCACCGTTGATAATGCGGTCAATAAAAGGCACCAACTGTTCGTAGTTCCTCAGCGGCACGGCTTTCTTGAAATCCGCATAATTTTTTATTGCATCAAAGCGATGCGTCTTGCCGAAAGCCGTGCCGGCTGCGATGCTGACAAGGGCTTTCAGAGTCCTGTCCTGCGCTTCAAACGGCAGGGACGACCATTGCGCCACTTTATTGACAACATGGCGCGCATACGGACGGATAAGAAGCGATTTAAGCCGCACGCCCCAAAGATAACGATGAGAATATTTGAAAGAAATACGGATGCTTCGGATAGTAACAGTTCATCAATTTCACAAAACATTTTTCGGATGCCTGTCAGTCACTATCGCTCCTGTTCCCACGTTAAGTCGTATCTTAGCCCGTCAAAAAAATCAGCCGTTTGCAGAGAATTTTTTTAGCTGCATTCATTTTACTCCCAGCGTTCCTTCACGCCCAGCTTGGCGGTGAACGCATTTACGGCTTCATCAACCTTCCGGCTTCATCACGCGCAACCGCTGCGGGCGGCATGCTCATCACGGTGAAAGACAAAGACGTAAGCCTTGCGTTTCATAATCCCTCCCTGCTGAGCAGCGCCATGCACAACCGCTTCAGCGCCAGCCATATCATTTATTTGGCGGGAACCAACTACGGCACTTTCAATTTCGCAAGGCATTATGAGGGCACCGGCACTTTTCAAACGGGACTGCAATACATCGCCTACGGTACGTTCACCCGGACGGATTTTACCGGGCAGGTGACGGGGGAATTCAATGCAAGTGAATATCAATTCAATGTGGGCGGTGCACGTGATTTGGAGAAATACACGTTCGGGGCGAATGTCAAGTTCATCTTCTCACACCTTGATAATTACCGTTCTTATGGCGCAGCCCTTGACCTTGCCGCATCTTACCATGACACATCGAAGCTTTTCACCGCCACCCTTGTTATTAAGAACATGGGGATGCAGTTGAAACCTTATTATTCCGGTAACCGCGAGCCCCTGCCGTTTGAATTGCAGGCGGGTTTCTCAAAGCGATTCAGGCATCTCCCGTTCCGCGTGAATGTGACGTTTCATGATTTGCAGAATTTCAACATCCGCTACGAAGACCCCAGCCGGCAGGAGGAATCTTCATTCCTCACAGGCGATACTACAGACACTGGCACCACTGCGGGCGATGTATTTGATGAAATTGCCCGCCACATTATTTTCGGGGGTGAAATATATTTTGGCAGAGCGGTGATTGTCGGTTTCGGCTACAACCATCAGCGCAGGCAGGAAATGGTGTTTGAGACTAAAAAAGGCTTGGCTGGATTTTCATTCGGCATCGCCATCAACATCAGGCAGTTTTCATTCGGTTTTGCACGCGCGCGGTATCATGTTGCGGGCGCGTCAAACCATTTTACGATTGGAGTGAATTTCAACGAGTGGGTGAAGAAGAAGGCGGAGCCCGGAAGCAGCAAATAAATTTTTCACTCAGCGCAGCCGCTCCTCATGCTCGTAATACTTTGAGAGCTCCAGTTCGATACCCCTGTAGCCTTCTTCGGTTTCTCCCGTCAGGCTGATTTCGATGGCGCCTTTTTCTCCGGTGCGGTCATCCAGTTCCCAATGATACCAGCCCATTTCATCCTGACGCGCCCGTCCGAATTTTCTTTCAAAATATCTTCTCAGCTCACCGGCAAGGGGATGCAGCTGCGTGCTGTCAGTAAGATTATAGAAGGCAATTATCAAATCAAGCTGGTCGTTTTTGTTGAAAAAGTATTCCACTTCAAGGGATTCTCCCCCGGCAATGGAGTCGGCAGGAATGC
>DATLYB010000260.1:0-5393 GCA_035575215.1 Chitinophagales bacterium | reverse complement strand
ACTGGGAGCCGCCATATCCGCGCTATCCGCAAACGCGCATGGGCGTGGAGCAGATTTATGTTGACTATTTTACGCGGGCGCTTGAATACGAAAAGAAGCAGAAAGAATTTGCCGCGCTATCCAAAAAGCAGAAAGAAACCGCCATTCCCCCGCGGAGGGATTTGGAACTGGAAGCGCTGCTGGAAATTTTAAGGAAAGAAAGATTTATCACCTGCCATTCTTATGTTCAGTCGGAAATCAACATGCTGATGAAGGTGGCGGAGCGCTTCGGTTTTCGCGTGAACACGTTCACGCATATTCTGGAAGGCTACAAGGTGGCTGACAAGATGAAAGCGCATGGCGTGAATGCCTCCAGCTTTGCCGACTGGTGGTCATATAAGTATGAAGTGATTGAGGCGATTCCGCACAACGCAGCGATATTGACCAAAGCCGGGGTGAACACCGCCATCAACTCCGATGATGCGGAGATGGGGCGCAGGCTCAACCAGGAAGCGGCAAAGTGTGTGAAGTATGGCGGGCTCCCGGAAGAAGAGGCGTGGAAACTGGTGACGCTGAACCCCGCGAAGATGCTGCATATTGACGACCGCACCGGCAGCATCAGGGCTGGCAAGGATGCGGATGTGGTGCTCTGGTCGGATAACCCCCTCTCAATCTATGCCAAAGCCGAAAAGACTTTCGTGGACGGAATCCTCTTTTATGATTTCCAAAAAGATGAAGCGCTCCGCAAAGAAATTGCAGCCGAGCGCGCACGGCTGATTCAGAAAATGCTCGCTGCGAAGAAAGCCGGAGAGAAAACGCAGAAGCCAGCCGGCACGGTGGAGCGGGTGTGGCATTGCGGGGATTAGTCAAATATCGGAAGAAAAAGAAATGAACGCATCTGTTCTTCCTCCGTCAGGAACGAAACTATTTCGCTCCTGACGGGGCGGATAATCCGCTACCTTTCATCCAATCCATTATCTTTATTGCCGCATGGCTGATTTCACAGGCAAGTTAAACCGGAACGAACGGAAATTTCGTTTGGCCGCAATTGTTTTACTCTTTGCATATTTGGGCACCTCCTCCGCTCAGGTTCCCGCCCCTGCCCCGCCTCAATCCCAGCCCATCCTTATCCGCGGAGGCACAGCCCACCTCGGCAACGGGCAGGTGATTGAAAACAGCATGATTCGCTTTGAGAACGGAAAATTCACCTTCGTGGGGACTGCTGGTGAATTCATTCCTGACGACAACACCAAAATCATTGACGCCACCGGCAAACACATTTATCCGGGATTGATTGCCGCCAACACCACACTGGGCTTGGCGGAGATTGACCAGGTGCGCGCCACGCTCGACTTCAGCGAAACAGGCGACCTGAACCCCAATGTGCGCTCCATCATTGCTTATAATACTGATTCAAAGATTATCCCGACCGTTCGTTCCAACGGAGTGCTGCTGGCGCAGGTGACGCCACAGGGCGGCAGAATACCCGGAACCTCATCAGTCGTTCAGCTCGATGCGTGGAACTGGGAGGATGCCGCTTACAAAACCGACATCGGCATTCATTTGAACTGGCCCTCCAGATTCACCTTCAGCGGCTGGTGGGCGGAGCCGGGTGGAGTGAAGCCCAATGATGATTATCCGAAGCAGGTTGCTGACCTCCGCGATTTTTTCAGCGAGGCGAAAGCCTATTCCGCAACAGCAAATCCAGCTGAAATCAATCAGCGTTTTGAAGCGATGAAGGAGTTGTTCACCGGGGAGAAAAAATTGTTCGTCAACGTGAATGAAGCAAGTGAAATAATTGAGGTGATTGAATTCGGCAGGCAGTTCAATTTGAAAACCGTGATTGCCGGAGGACGGGATGCATGGCGCGTGGCTGACCGCCTGAAGGCAAACAACATCCCTGTGATTCTGCAATCGCTGTTTGAACTGCCCGCCCGCACCGATGATGACGTGGATGTCATCTTCCGGCTGCCCTATCTGTTAAAGCAAGCCGGAGTTGAATTCTGCCTGAGTCATAACTGGAGCTGGGACCAGCGCAACCTGCCGTTTGTTGCCGGCTCTGCTGCCGCTTACGGACTGACGAAGGAAGAAGCGCTGATGGCAGTCACCGCATCGCCCGCAAAAATTCTGGGCATAGAAAATTCAGCCGGCACGATAGAGGCTGGAAAAGATGCCACCCTGATTATTTCTTCAGGCGATATCCTTGACATGAAGACAAGCAATGTTGAAATGGCTTTTATCCAGGGAAGACAAGTTGATTTGGAGGATTTGCACAAAATGCTTTACAGGAAGTTCAGGGAGAAATATGAGTAGAAAAAGCGGCAGATGGATGTCTTCTTCATTCCATAGCTCACGTCTGATTTTCCATCATGATAGTTCCAGTTGAAAAACAGTTCAATAAAATTGAAGAACAGCGCCACCGGCTGCTGGATGAAGTGTCGAAGCTTTCGCATGAGCAGCAGAACTTCAAGCCGTCAGCGAAGGAGTGGAGTATCGCGCAGGTGCTGAACCACCTGATATTTTCCGAGTCCAATGCGGTGAAATATATGCAGAAAAAAATGCTGGGAGTTGATGCTGCTTCCGATGCGGGAGCACTGGCTACCTTCCGTTCTTTTTTGCTCAAATTTTTTCTGCGCTTGCCCGTAAAATACAGGGCGCCCAAAGTCGCGCTTCCCGTGCAGGAAGAGGTGTATATTGTTGAGAATCTGAAAAAACAATGGGATGCCGTTCGCAGCGATTTAAAAAAAATCCTCGACCAGCTGGATGCCACCTCAGCGAACAAGCTCATCTTCAAGCATCCGGTTTCCGGCAGGCACAACATCTTTCAGGCGATGACTTTTCTGGAGGAGCACATCGGACATCACAAAAAGCAAATCGAGAGAATAAAAACATCCCCGCAATTTCCTTCTTGATTATTTTTGAGGAAATAACAAAATCCGCCATCATGAAAACGTTTTCAAAATTCACTGCCGCTGCTGCGGCTGCATTATTCTTCTCTCTGTCCTCATTTGCCCAATTGGACATCCCGCGCCCCAGCCCGCTGGGAAGGGTGTATCAAAAGGTGGGATTGAATGATATTACCATTGAGTACTCGCGCCCCGGTGTAAAAGGCAGGGTGATTTTTGGCGACCTGGTGCCCTACGGGAAACTGTGGCGTACGGGTGCAAATGCCGCAACGAAACTGACCATTACCGATACCGCCAGATTCGAGGGCATTAAAGTGGCGCCCGGTGACTATTCGCTGCTGACGATTCCGGGAAAGGACGCATGGACCATCATTATCAACAAAGACCCGAAGGCGAGCGTCAACGAGTATGACCAGGCGAAAGATGCTGCACGTTTTACCGTAAAACCAAAATACACAGCGGAGAAAGTTGAAACCTTCACCATCAATATCGCCAATGTGGAAATGGACAAGGCGGATATTGAAATGGTGTGGGAAAACACGAAGGTGAGTTTCAGGATGAGTACCGAAGTTGACGCCAAAGTGATGAAGCAGATTAACGAGGCGATGAAAGGCGTATCGCAAATGGAGTATTACCGTTCAGCCGTTTATTATTTCGACACAGGAAAAGATTTGAACAAGGCGCTGGAGTGGATGAACCTTGCCCTGAAGGAAGGAGAGAAATTCTGGATGCTGCATCAGAAGGCAAAAATCCAGGCTGCGCTCGGTGATTACAAAGGCGCCATTGAGACAGCACAAAAGTCAAAGGAACTTGCCATCAAAGAGAAAAGTGATGAGTACGTTGCCTTGAATGACAAGGCGATAGCCGAGTGGAGCAGGAAGAAGTAGTCGTCATAGCCCCAGCCTGGTTCTCACGTCATTTTCCTCCGCATCAATTTCTATTTTCTTGAATGGAGAAGTGAAGCCGGAAACGATTTGAATTTTCGATTTCGGCAGGTTCAGCTTCTCCGACAGAAACCGTATCAGTTCTTCGTTGGCTTTGCCGCCTTGCGCAGGAGCCTTCACCTTCACGACAATGGTCCCGTCACCGGCTGATGAAATGTGATTCGCCTTGCTGCCGGGTTTGGCTTTAATGTGAAGAAACATTTCCGTTATGGATTTTTATTTCGCAGTGAAAACAACCATCCGAAAGACATCACCAGAAGACACCCGATTAAATTCAGCCAAAGATATTCAATGCTTAAAATCTCCCTTTTGTCGAGCGTGTAAACCGTAATCACGATAAGCTCAGCGATGATAGCTGCGGGGAAAACATCCGTGCCTTTAACGCGCTTCAGAAAAAATGCCGTCATGAAAACTCCGAGAATCGTACCGTAAAACAGCGAGCCTACAATGTTCACCGCCTGAATCAGGTTCTCAAACAAAGACGCCATGACAGCAAACAGTATGGCAAGAATCCCGAAAACAGCCGTTAAGATTTTCGAAGCGGCAACATAATGTTTGTCGGAAGCCTGCTGCCGGAAGTTGCGCTGGTAGATGTCAACGGTAGCTGTTGATGCGAGCGCATTCAGCTCGGCTGAAGTGGATGACATCGCTGCCGAAAAAATCACCGCCAGCAAAAGACCGATGATTCCCACCGGCATGTAGTGCATCACGAAATAGATGAAGATGTAGTCCGAATCTTTTTTCTCCAAATCGGGATTCACCGAGGCTACAAGTTCATGCGCTTTCTGCCGCAAATGCTTCTGCCCATCAATGGTTGTTTGAATTTCATTCGTCATCCGTAATTCGTCATTCGTAATTCCTCCCACGATCTGTTCTCTTTGCTTCTTAAATAACTCCAACTGCGTCTCCTCAATTTCCTTTACTTCAAGCGGCTTTTCAGCCCGCGCTTTATCGAGCGCCACTTCATTGAAATAAACCGGAGCGGGATTGAGTTGAAAAAATAGGAACACCAGCACACCGGTCAGCAAAATGAAAAACTGCATGGGAATTTTCAGCAATCCGTTGAACAGCAATCCCAGCCTGCTTTCGCGGACGGATTGTCCCGCGAGGTAGCGTGACACCTGCGACTGGTCGGTGCCGAAATAAGAAAGTTGCAGAAACAATCCGCCCAGCAATCCCGACCACACGTTGTAGCGGTTGCCCAAGTCGAATTTCCAGTCAATGATGTTCATCTTGCCCATTTTACCGGCAACCTGGAATGCTTGCATGATGGGGATGTCCTGCGAAATTTTCCAAACCAAAATCCCCAGCGCAATGAACATCCCCGCGAAGATGATTGCCATCTGCTGAATGTGCGTTTGGTTCACCGCTTTCGTTCCGCCAATCACCGTGTAGAAAATCACCAGCGCCCCGATGAAGATAATCGTGAAGTTCAGCGACCAGCCGAGAATCTGCGAGAGGATGATGGCGGGCGCATAAATCGTGATGCCAGCTGCCAGCCCGCGCTGCACCATGAAAAGACCCGCAGTGAGGAGGCGCGTTTTCCGGTCGAAGCGCGATTCGA
>DATLYB010000259.1:0-3315 GCA_035575215.1 Chitinophagales bacterium | reverse complement strand
CTGAAAGCAACCAACACTAACCTTCAATCGCCACACACTGGTCTTTTGGTTCTGCACGATATTGAAAGCCCTGGCGGACGACATATCACCTTTGAACAAACATTTTCAGGCATGCCTGTTTTTCATTCGCAAGTGAAAGTGAATCTTGATAAAAAAAAGCGCATTACCTCCATCTTCGATAATTCATGGAATACCATGGGCTGGGATGCTGCTTTCCTGAAGAATGAATTCGAAACCCTGAATGACAGGCTCATTGCAGATTATTTCAAAGAAAACCGCCACCTTCCAAGCGATTTCATTAAAAACAGGAAAGTGCTTGCAGTGCTCGAAGAAAAGCCTGTTGCTTTGGCAGAGATTGAATTATGGGATGACAAGACGGATGAACACTTGCTGCTTCTTGCTGACAACAATCTGAAATTGTTTTTAAGACGCGACCTGAATGTTTACTGGCGCGACAATGCCTCTGCGCGGGTTTTCATCCCCGACCCGCTCACGTCAGCCCACCGATTTTACGGTTCCCCCTACGTTGACGACAGCAATAATGATGTTGCCGTATTGCATTCTGAAAGAATGCCGGTAACAATATCGGTAACGTTTGACGGAAGCAATTACAAGCTCGAAAATCCTTATGTCGCCATTTCCGAATTCAGCGAACCAAACGTTGCACCCGCGGAATCATCCACCCCCTCCTTTGATTTCACCCGCGCCCAAGCAGGATTTGAGGATGTCAATGCCTTTTACCATATCAGTGTGTTTAATGAATATGCACGGTCTTTGGGTTTTGACAGCCTCACTGATTTCCAGATTTTTGTTGATGCCCACGCGCTCAACGGCAATGACCAGTCCATGTTCACTCCCCATGTTTTCGGTCCCCGGCTTTTCTTTGGCGAGGGAGGCGTAGATGATGCCGAAGATGCCGATGTGGTGGTGCATGAATACGGACATGCCCTGTCTGACCGGGCGGCTCCCAGCACCAACAACGGCATGGAACGACAAGCTGTTGACGAGGGGCTGTGCGATTACTTTGCCACCTCCTACTCGCGGAGCATAGATACCTTCCGGTGGGCGGACATGTTCACATGGGACGGTCACAATGAATACTGGAACGGCAGAACGGCAATAACGCCAAGAGTTTATCCCGCTGATTTGCAATCAAGCATTCATGTGAACGGTGAAATTTATAATCATGCATTAACGCTGATTTGGGAGCAAATCGGGAGGGAAAAAACCGACAGAATTTTGCTGCAGTCGCTTTACGGACTTGCTTCGAATATGAGCATGAAAGATGCTGCCATGCTTCTGTATGATGCCGATAGTGCGCTTTATGGCGGTGAAAATTTTTGTGTCATTTATCATGCGCTGCTTCGCAAAGGGCTTACCGACTCGGTGCCTGTTGCCGTCTGTAAAAGATTCAACCCTGCTGTAGCAGCAGATGCGGGCAGCGACACCACTATTTGCGCTGGCAATGTAATCACGCTCGGTAATCCTGCCTCATTGAACAATTACTACAGGTACAACTGGATGCCGGAGACTAATCTTACCTCACCCCTGTCATTGGTTACAAGCGCTTCGCCCACCCAAACTACCATTTACACGCTCGAAGCCATTGCATTTGACGGCTCCTATAATACCGACCAGGTCACTGTAAATGTCCTGCAATGTGACATCCGCATTCTGAACACCGAAAGATTTATCTCAGGTGAAGACCTTATCATCACATTGCCCTATAATTCCACTGAAAACAGCATCGAAGTTTTTGACATTTTCGGGAAACGTATCTTCCGCTATACCGGACTTGCCGAACAATCATACACATTCACCGGAAGTTTGCTCCCGGCAGGAGTTTATTTTTTCCGGATTAAATCTAAAGGTGACAAAAAAACTCAGAAGGTGGTCAAAGTGAGGTGAATTGTGAGTTTTCTCTTTAAGAACTGTAATGTTCGATTTTTTTCCTCCACATTTATACTGCCTAATTGTCACAATGGCAATTAAGTTCAGTGGTGCGAAGTTAAAAAGTGCCATTTTTACCCGCTTTTATAAAAGGCATATTCATTGACATTGCCAAAGTGATTTTTAAAACACAAAACAACTTGTCATGGCTAAAATAATTGGAATTGATTTAGGGACTACCAACTCTTGTGTGGCGGTAATGGAAGGTAATGAACCTGTCGTTATTCCAAACGATGAAGGTAGAAGGACTACTCCTTCTGTGGTTGGGTTTATGGAGAACGGAGAACGCAAGGTGGGCGACCCGGCAAAACGTCAGGCTATCACCAATCCGAAAAACACCATATACTCCATCAAGCGGTTTATGGGGCACCGCTATGATGAAGTGACAGAGGAAATCAAACGAGTTTCTTACAAAGTGGTGAGGGGCGAAAACAATACAGTGCGGGTGGATATTGGAGGCAGGCTTTACACTCCGCAGGAAATTTCAGCAATTATTTTGCAGAAAATGAAAAAAGTGGCGGAAGACTATTTGGGAACCACCGTCACGGAAGCAGTCATTACAGTTCCTGCCTACTTCAACGACTCGCAGCGTCAGGCTACAAAAGAAGCCGGTGAAATTGCAGGGTTAAAAGTAAGACGTATCCTCAATGAGCCCACAGCGGCTGCACTGGCGTATGGACTTGACAAGCGCCACAAGGATATGAAGATTGCCGTGTTTGACTTAGGCGGAGGCACCTTTGATATTTCCATTCTTGAACTGGGCGATGGCGTGTTCGAGGTGAAATCAACCAACGGGGATACACATCTTGGAGGCGATGATTTCGACCAAAAGGTGATTGATTGGCTCGCGGATGAGTTTAAAAAAGAAGAAAATGTTGACCTTCGGAAAGACCCGATGGCATTGCAGCGCCTGAAGGAAGCCGCTGAAAAGGCAAAGATTGAATTGTCATCTTCAACGGAAACGGAAATCAACCTTCCGTACATCACCGCAATTGACGGTGTTCCCAAGCACCTGGTAAAAAAATTGACACGAGCCAAGTTCGAGCAGCTGTGCGACAAACTGTTTGAAAGAACCCTTGAACCATGCCGGGCTGCACTGAGGGATGCCGGCTATAAGGTTTCCGATATTGATGAAGTGGTGCTGGTGGGGGGGGCTACCCGTATGCCGAAGATTCAGGAAATGGTGGAAAAATTCTTCAACCGGAAACCCTCCAAGGGTGTGAATCCCGATGAAGTAGTGGCTGTGGGCGCTGCCATACAGGGTGGCATTTTAAGCGGTGATGTGAATCAGGACATTGTTCTGGTGGACGTTACCCCGCTCTCATTAGGAATCGAAACGATGGGCGGTGTGTTCACCAAGATTAT
>DATLYB010000258.1:0-3253 GCA_035575215.1 Chitinophagales bacterium | reverse complement strand
AATTATAAATGACCTGCCTGTCACGCCTTCCTATGTTGACAGCGTTGTGCGTACCGGAGCCAAATTACTTATCAAATCGAAATGGATGAATGGCATCGCAGTTGAAACGGAAGACTCACTGGTTTTGCAGCGGATAAATTCCTTTTCATTCGTCAGTGACATTGAGCCGATTGCCGCTTACACCATTATTGATTCAGCGGACACATCGGGCATCGAATCCATTCCACTGATTTCATCGCCCGTTCTTACCAATAATCTGTTGTATGATGAGGAATTGTATGGCAGCGGTTTCAACCAAATCAGCATGATGCATGGCGAGTATTTGCATGAGCTGGGATTTCGCGGGGAACAAATGATGATTGCCGTTTTGGATGCAGGCTTTTACCGTGCTGACTCCATCGCGGCATTCGACAGCCTGCGGATGAATAACAGAATATTAGGCTGCCGTGATTTCGTAAGCGGTATTCACGACAGCATTTTCTACCGCAGCACGCATGGAATGTCCGTATTGTCAACGATGGGAGGCAACCTGCCGGGAGAACTGGTGGGCACCGCGCCCGCAGCCAATTATTGGCTGTTGCGCACGGAAGATGCCGGCACTGAATTCAGGATTGAGGAATACAATTGGGCGGCAGGTGCCGAGTTTGCCGACAGCGTGGGAGCGGATGTGATTAACTCCTCGCTCGGCTACACCACCTTCAATGACTCCGCAATGGATTATTCCTACAGCGACCTAAACGGTGATTTTGCCGTGGTAACGCGCGCTGCCGATTTTGCTGCACAAAAAGGAATGATTGTGGTAACCAGCGCTGGCAACCAGGGTAATTCGCGGTGGCGCTACATCGGTGCGCCTGCTGACGCTGACAGCATCCTCGCTGTGGGTGCAGTGGATGCGCAGGGGCAAATCACAGGGTTCAGTTCACGCGGACCTTCGTTTGACGGAAGAGTGAAACCCAACGTGGTTGCGCAGGGACGCGATGTGGCGATTGTTAACGGGAGCGGCAGCATCAGCACGGGAAACGGCACTTCCTTCGCTTCGCCTGTCACCGCGGGTTTGGTGACTTGCCTGTGGCAGGCATTCCCGGAAAAGTCCGCTCAGGAAATTATTTCAAATGTGATTGAAACTGCTTCCCATTTCTCCCACCCTAATGATTCATTCGGGTACGGGATTCCCGATTTCCGGCTGGCATATTTGAAAATGCTGGAAGAAAAAGGCTCGCCCTACGTGCGAGCACGCCAGCCGATTGCTTATCCCAATCCTTTTAGTGATGCGCTGCATGTGATGGTATTCGCAGAGGAGGAAGGCTTATACTTCGTTGAAATCTTTGATGCGCTGGGCAAGCGCATTGTCAGACAGGAGCAGCATTTGCGCGAGTTGCGCTACCATGATTTTCAATTCAGCGGATTGGATACCTTGCAGCGGGGTGTGTACCTCATCCGCATCGGCTGCAAGGGAGATACACGGATGGTAAGGGCGGTGAAGTTGTGATGCCAGCGCAGGGTCAGTAACCAGGAATTTTCTAATGCTGACTATTATTCTTGCTGCCGTTTCCGGCTCATATTTTTCCAGCAGCCGTCTGAAATCCAGCGTTTTTTCCGGTGGTGGATGCGCGGCTCACCATGTAGATGAATCCGCTGACCAGCTCCGGACTCAGAATGTGCATCAGTAGAGCAAAGGGCAGTACTGTCCCCGGCATTTTCTGAAAAATACCCCCTTCATTTTTGCTTACTTTTGCATCTTGCCCCTTTCATTTTTCCATAAAATGGTTTCCTTCGAAAAATTCACTTTTCCAAACGGTTTGCGCGTCATCGCGCATACGGATAAGTCAACTCCGATGGCTGTGCTGAACATATTATATAATGTAGGCGCACGTGATGAGCAGGAAGACAAAACGGGCTTCGCCCATCTGTTTGAACATCTGATGTTCGGAGGGTCGGAGAACGCACCCAGCTTTGATGAGCCCCTGCAGCGGGCGGGCGGTGAAAGCAATGCCTTTACCAACAATGACATCACCAACTATTATGACCTGCTGCCTGCCGAAAATATCGAGACGGCATTCTGGCTTGAAAGCGACCGCATGCGGGCGCTGAACATCAATGCCGCCAGCCTCGATGTGCAGCGCAAGGTGGTGTGCGAAGAGTTCAAAGAGCACTATCTCAACCAGCCTTATGGTGACGTGTGGCACAAGCTGAGCAGCCTTGCCTATAAAGTACATCCCTACAAATGGCCCACCATCGGCAAAGATTTGTCGCACATCGAAAACGCACAATTGGATGACGTGCGGAATTTTTTTCAGCGGTTTTATACTCCTTCCAATGCTATCATGGTGATTGCAGGAAATATCGAATCTGCTGAAGCAAAAGCGCTTGCTGAAAAATGGTTCGGGAAAATTGAAGGCAACGGGGTGTCAGAGCGCAATTATCCGAAAGAGCCGCAGCAAACCCAGGAGCGGCTGCTGGAAATAAAAGCCAATGTCCCCGTAAATGCTTTGTTTAAAGCCTGGCACATCGGGAAGCGCGACTCGCGCAACTTTTATGTAATGGACATCGTGAGCGACCTCCTTGCCGAAGGAACTTCCTCGCGCTTGTATCAGAATCTGGTGAAAAACAAAAAGCTGTTCAGCGAAATTGACGCCTCGCTGAGCGGCAGCCTGGATGAGGGATTATTTCTGATTGAAGGCAGGCTGTACGGAGGCGTCACCATGCAGCAGGCGGATGCGGCTATTACGGAAGAATTGGAACAATTAAAGTCAAAGACAGTGAGTGATTATGAGTTGCAAAAGGTGAAGAACAAGATTGAGTCAACTCACACTTTTGGCGAAGCGAACCTGCTGACGCGTGCCATGCACCTCGCATTCTTTGAACTGCTGGGTGATGCCGGACGCGTAAACACCGAAATCAGCAGATACATGGAAGTGAGTGCAGCAGAAGTGCTAAAGGAATCACAAAAGATTTTCGTTTCAGAAAACTGCTCCACCATTTATTATTATGCCAACAACTGAAACCATGATTACACAGCCCGTTGACCGAACCAGGCAGCCCTTAATCAGGCGCATCGAGCGGTTGAACGTCATACCTGCCGTAAAGCTGCAGTTGGGCAACGGATTGCCCGTGTATGTTATCAATCAGGGCATACAGGAAATTTGCAGCATCGAGTTGAATTTCAGGGCAGGCAAATGGCATCAGCCCGAAAAATTAGTTGCGCGTTTCACTAACCGGATGCTGCGCGAGGGAACGAAGAGCTATTCATCGA
>DATLYB010000257.1:0-2195 GCA_035575215.1 Chitinophagales bacterium | reverse complement strand
GTCCGCTCTGCTGGCTTTGCATGCCGCCCTGCAGGCGCAGTTCCACCGGGTCACCGGGTGCGGCTTTGCTCAAAAAAAATGTGATAATCGAAATGGCAAAAAGCGTGGGAATGAAATAGACAAGGCGCTTGATGATGTATTGGAACATGAAGAAGCTTGCTTAGCTGAATCGCATTATCTTGTCAATTCGTTTATCGTTTGCGGGTTGTTGTTTCCGGGTCCGAAGTGAAGTCATGATGACAAACAACAACCGCATGTATTTATCACGGCTGCATTGCTACCGCCTGCCGGATGCCGAAGCTGGGATTAAGCTTGAACTCTTCCACCATATACCCCGGACGGTACACATAGGGTTTCGCCTCGAAGCGCTTGTGGATGGCGATTTTGCTTAAGGGCGCCAGCAGGAAAATATACGGCACCTCATCATGGGTGATTTCCTGAAACCGCAGATACATCTTGTTTCTTTCCTCCGCATTGTTTTCATAGCGGATTTTGTCAATGAGGTCATCGGTTTCGCGGTTGCCGAAGCCCACATAGTTGCTTCCTCCGTTGTAAGAGGTGGTGTGCCAAATCTGCTTCAGGTCGGTGAGCGTTGGAGCTGAACTCCACCCGCCAAGCATGATTTCAAAATCATGGGCTTTGGTCTGGTCAATGAAGACGGTCCATTCTTTCTGAACCACTTCCATTTTGATGCCCAGCTTTTCGAGGTTCTTTTGGAACATCAGCGCAATCTTTTCCCCAACAGGGTTGTCGGAAGGCATCAGCAGTTCCACTTTAAAGGGCGTCTTCGTGCCTCCGATTACTTTGTCAAGAATGCCGTCACCGTCAGAATCGCGCCAGCCGGCTTCTGTCATCAGCTCCTTTGCCTTTTGCAAATCAAACGGATAGGGCGTGATGTTTTTGTTGTAGTAGGGCTGGGAGGGATGAATGGGTCCAATGGTGCGCTCAGCCAGCCCGTAGTAAAGCACGTCAATGATATGCTTCACATCCACTGTATGTGCGAGCGCCTGCCGCACCTTTTTGTCAGCGAGCTTCGGCTTTTTCATATTCAATCCGATGTAGGTGTAGCTCAGCTGAAGGGGCGTGTGGAGGGCATACAGCTTCAGAAACTGTGAATCTTTCTGCAGTTCTACGAAGTCCTTTGACGGAATTCCGCGCATCACATCGAGCCCCTCGTCTTTCAATGCCGTGAGTGCGGTGGTGTTGTCGGTGATGATTTCAAAGATGATTTTGTCGGGATAGTTTTCAAAGCCTCTTTCCTTGCCGGTGAACTTCTCGCCCCACCAGTTTTTCACTTTGGTGAGAATCAGGCGCTGCCCCGTAGTCCACGAGTCGAATTCATAGGGACCGCATCCCACGATGTAAGCCTTCTCACGCTGGTATTTCTCCGAGTTAAAATTTTCCGCGAAGCGGATGAGGTCGGCATCTCCTTTGAACTTGTCGAGGCTGGCGGGGTTGCTAAGCGCCTTCACGCTGTATTTGCGCAGGATTTGCCCGGGGTCATAAACATATTCGGGAATGGGCTGAATGGCGCTCCATATTTCAGCCATGAAGTAGCGGTCTTTGCAATAGAAGGTGAATTTTTTGGGGTCGGCTTCATCAATCCTGATGTCGTTAATATATTCATAATAAGGTCTTACCTGGGCTGCATCCACCTGGGGCACTTTAATCACCTTCAGCGTGAAATCCACATCATGCCCTGTAACAGGTGTTCCGTTGGGCCACACGGCTTCGCTGCGGATGCGGTAGGTAATCGTCAATCCGCCTTTGTACTCGCCTTCATTAATTTCCGTCATGGCAGGTCGTGTTTCGGCAAGGTAGGGAAGGTATTCGAATGTTTCGGGATGAATAGACAGCAGCGCGGGGAAAAGCGTGCGCGTGACGATGCCTGAATTAGCAGCAGTGGAAGTGATTACGTTCATCTTGTCGAAATCGGCAGCCTCATGCACAATCACCTCGTTGATGCCTGCACGCTTGCTGGAGATTTCCTGCGAAGAACCCGTCTTGCCGGAATTACAGGAAATCAGCCAGACTGCCGGAAGGAGGAGAGATAATGATTTTATTACGCGAGTAATCTTCATGGATATGGTTTTAAGGTTGCTGAAAATTGGTCAGCAAATATAATGATTGAAGGGGGAGGATTGATAAAACGCTTGGGATTTGTTTGACGTGTCAGCCCTTCCGCTTGTGTGAAC
>DATLYB010000256.1:0-3286 GCA_035575215.1 Chitinophagales bacterium | reverse complement strand
CGGAGGGATACTTGTCACATGCTTTTTATCATCAGGAAACCGCCATTTCGTTTTCTGTAAATCATTGGTTAGATACATCCCGGAAAGGCTAACGGTATCTTTGCCTCCGTTGTAAATCTCCACCCAGTCATCAAACTCGTTTTTTTCATCATAAATAACGGTGGCATTGGAAGCAAGGATTTCATTGATGTGAAGACTTGGCTGAGCGTTCATGCGGAGAAAGCAGAAGATGAGAAATAGGCAATGGGCAAGGAACAAGAGGCAAGAAACAAGACCCGCTCTCAGTTTCATTTCACAAGTTCGTAAATTCACAAGGTATCCGTAAAATCAAAAACCCCGCTGGTTTTCGGGCGGGGTTTCAAAAGCATGGGAAACAATATCAATTTTCTCTGAGCTTGCGCATGACGGAGGGGTCACCGTTGATGGCTGCACCCAACCGGCTCTGAAGTAAACGATACTGCTCATACAATTTCACATCAGCCTTCTGCCAGCTTTCCATTACTGAGTCTTTAAACTTTTTTATCTGCTCTGCATTCATTCCCGTTGGCATGTCATTCAGGGTTTTGCCGCTGAGTTTCGTCAGTTGTTCAGCGGTCATATTCCACTGGGAGTAAAGTTTTTTTGCGGCAGCAATCAGTTCTTCACGCGTCAAATTGCTGACGGGAGTAACTCCATTCGTATAAAGATGGGGGGAAACAATTTCCGCCTTATAATAAAAACCTTCAAAACCTTCAGACTTTGAGATAGCCGAAACTTCGAATCCATCCTTATTGACCTTGCTAACCACCAATTCAGCCCTTCCGCCAAAGGGAATCACATCAATCACCAAGTCATCAAATTCCACATCAGTAGGGATGTTGTTTTTGATTTGGGCATCCCATTCAACAAATACGGAGGTTTCACTCCTATTAACCTTTTGCGCACCGGAAATCATGACGCCCCCCAGGTTGAAATTTTTACCCTGCACGATTTTAGTTCCTGCAACGCCAGAGATATTCGTCCTTGATATAAGCATCCAGATTTTACCGACATCGGTTCTGGAACCGTCAAACGATTCAAGCGCATGACCAAGAATCATACCTTCCCCACTGGCTTTCATGCCCACGCCTTCCATTGAAGAAGAAGTGATTGCATCACCCTCCTTAATAATTCCTCCTTCAAGATTTACCTTCACCTTTACCCGTCCGGTGAGAGCAATTGGTTCGCCTTCATTCGGACTGTTTACTAACAGGGAAGGATTTTCGGAAATGACTCCAGCAAGCAGGGGGTCATAAGGGATGCTTGTCAAAACAAACGTGTGAGAATTATATCTGGAAATTGAAACGATGTCGCCTGCCTCAGGCTGGCGGCTCGTTTGGACGACTTGAAAATACTCTGCAACATCGCCATAGGGATTAATCGAGTTCGCATACAACGTACCTGAAGCGCGCACCTCACCGAAGGCAGCATACAGAGGTGCAGCGGTGCTGTCGCCCCACTTGTAGCTGATTGTTCCTTTATATGATTCCCAGTAATCAGTATCAGATCCATGATTAATACACTGAACATACCAGTTCACATTTTTGGGGTCAGAGCCATTCCAATAGGAACTTGAAAAAGTCCATTTGGAATAATATCCCCCATCTCCTGACCACCAGGAAACCAAGGGCGGATTGCCGGGTACCGGAGGGTTATTGCTAAGCTTAGCATCCGCCACTACTACACTACCCATGTATTGGCCTCTGACATATAAATCAACATTAATCGGAAATCCCTCAAAATCAAAAAATGTAGATTCGTAACTAAAATTAGTAACACTTCTGCATTGTCCTGAATAAGTAGTAGGCGAGAAAACCACCGCAGGAGCGGGAGTGCTCGGATTATTATGACCGATGTTGGAATAGGTTGGTGAATTTCCCGAAAAATAAAGAAAGCCACCGATTGTTTTACTAAAGGAGATTGTTGTGGACGTGCTGGCTAAACATGACGAACCCGCAATATTACCTACGGTCATTCCATCATTCACCGCAATTGAACCGCCATAAAGATTACTCGTGTTCCTCAATGCTCCCTTTAAATTCACATCACCAATAAACAAGGCTGCATTCCCGCCCTCCTTGGGATTTCCCTGAGCATTTACCGACTTGGCATTCCATGCCTTCAAGCCATACCCTAAAGAATCTTTATTCAAAGCCTCCACAGCCCACCAATCTTTGTTCTTTGTCTGCCCTTTAATTGCGATGCTGCTGTCGCTGAATATCCAGACGGCAGGCATTGTATCAGCATTTGATTCTGCCTTAAAAGCCAAGCCATCTCTGCTGTAAGCGTAAAATGCCGGCTTTGTAGTACTGCTGGTGGTTGCTTTAACGGCAATGCCGATAGTATTGATGGCGTTGATGGCGGGAATGGTATCATTCGAGTTGGATGTTTCCGCTTTGATGGCAACATTACCGTTTCCTTTCACATGCAGCTTGGTAAGCGGCAGGGTGGTGCCAATTCCAACATTGCCGGAGTGAAAAATATCATCCGCATCGGTGGGGGAAGGCGCTTCGCCAACTTTCGTCCAATCATCCGTGCCACTGCCACCTCCAAATTCTTTCCAGACACCCGTATTATCACATCCCTCAAATTTGTTTGTAGCGGTATTATAGCGAATGCTCCCTGCATTGGCGCCCGTGGTATTGCCAATTAATATGGCTCCTGCCACCTCAAGCTTTTCCCGGGGTGTGGATGTTCCAATTCCTACATTTTGCGCGTATAGTGCAGGAGAAAAGAAGAGCAGGAGGAGAAAAAAGGAAGAGTAAAATTTCGCCATACGCCCATGTTTTAATGGTAATGAAGTTAGTATTAAATTCTCAATTTGCACTCAAAAACAAGCTGTTTTTTTCAATGTCGTTGCAGAAGTTAAATCCTCCGCCCCGAAGCATCAGGACGGAGGAGTTCAACTTTTACTTCTTCAAAGAACTTATTGTTTCGTCTGTATCAGCTTGCGGATATAGACATCCCCGGCTTCAGTCACCAGACGGTAGAAGTACATACCGTCAGGATTTACATCTGACTTGAATTCCACGGAGTACAGCTTGTCTTTTTCAGCAATACCTTCGAACAGCTTCGCTACTTCCTCACCCGCCACATTGTAAACCACCAGGCTGACTCTTTCTTCCGCAGTCAGTCTGAAACTGATGGTCGTGCTTTCACTGAACGGATTAGGTTGCGCATTGAGAGTGAAGCCTTCGCTGCCAAATTCTATTTCCTTTGCATTAGCCGGGCATGGACCTAATGTCCACTCACCGCTTTGCAGTTTCTT
>DATLYB010000255.1:0-10856 GCA_035575215.1 Chitinophagales bacterium | reverse complement strand
TTCTTGAAAAATTTCCGCACAGGGAAATTTTTATTGCCCTTTCAATAGACGACTTCCAGGATAATCATGACCGGATTCGCAGGGTGAAAGGATTGTTCTCACACTGCATGGACACCTTTGCCATGCTTAAGCAACTTCCGGTGAATGTTCGTCCTTCCGTGTCAATCACAATTTCGCACGAAAACTTCCGTCATGCAGAAGACCTTTATGAACTGCTGCTCTGCCGCTACGCTGTGGATGCCGTGCAACTTATCATGGTGCGGAGCGAAGGAGTTTTCAAACTTGACGAAACACACAGACAGCCGCTATTGCAGGCGTATTCCCAGCTCTCCAAACGCATAAATGAAGACTACAGAATCGGCAGGCTAAAAGGTTTTGACCGCAGCTCATGGCGTGGCAAAATCCTCAATCGGAAAAATGAACTTTCCAGAAATGTTCTTGTTCAATACTTGCGCTCACCTCATTATATTCATCCCTGCCGGGCTGCTGCTTTGTTTGGTGTGATTACAGCATCAGGTGAGGTTTTCCCTTGCGAAGTGCTTAATAGACCTCTCGGAAATTTGCGCGATTATGATTACGACTTAAAGCAATTATGGAAAAGCAAAGCGGCTGACCATACCCGGAAATTTATTTCAGACACTAAATGCAACTGCGAATATGAATGTGCTGTAAGCGTCAATATCCTTTCAAATATTAAATATTTTCCGTCTATAGCATCAGGCTTTATCCGATAGAGATGAAGGAAGTAAGTATCATTGTTCCATCAATCGAATGGGAGCCTTTCACTGAGCAATGCATTACCACATGTGCCTCTTTGTTCCCTGAATCAGAAATTATTCTGGTGCTGGATGATGATGCTCCGGAAAAACCAGCAAGTAAAAATTTGACGGTGTTACGTCAAGGAGGTGTGATATCCAAAAAGAGGAATGCGGGAGTGAAAGCTGCAAAAACGGAGTTTATCGCTTTTATTGACAGCGATGCTTTTCCGCATAAAGATTGGCTAAGCAATGCACTGGACATATTGAGGACGGATAAAAGTGTAGGGATAGTGGGAGGTCCGAATATCTCACCCCCTTCACAGGACAAGGATAGGAAAAGAGTAAGTATGGCGTCACAAAGTTGGCTGGTTGCGGGCAAGTGGCGGTTCTATAAATCTGCAAAATCTTCTGCATGCTATTGCGATAATCTGCCCTCGTGCAATATTATATTAAGAAAATCATTGTACGAACAAATGAGCGGGATGAACGAAGAACTTGAAGTGGGTGAGGATACGGATTTATGCGCCCGCATGATTGCCAGCGGATATCGTGTATATTTTACTCCAAAAGTAATAGTATATCACTATGACCGGAAGATTCCCGGCTATTTGCGCCAGCGTATGGTGCGTGGGCCGGGGTGTTTCTGCATATTTTTGGCAGTTCGGCACAAAAGAAAAATCTTTACACCTATTTGATGCTTCAACCTGTTTTCGCCTTGTTATTTTGGCTTTCGTTTCCGGTGGGCTTTTGGTGGAAGCCGTGGTGGTACATACTGGCAATAGCATCAGGATTGTATATTTTCCTGATTATTGCGGAGGCATGCAAATACAGCGCAAAGATGAGTGATGTGCCTACTGTAAGCGTGCTGATATTGGCAGGCAATATCCTGCCGGGTGCTGGATTCATTTTAAAAGCGCTTGGCATACTGCCATCATTGCACTCTTTCTACAGAAATGATAAGCATTAATAGAGAATGACTGACTAACACAAACACACTATGAAGAAAGGTGAATTTGACAGTCAGCTGTGATATTTTGTTTTCCAAATCCTGTCCAGCTTTACAAGGGGTTAAGTTGATTCCGAATAATGTCGCTTTAACCCGATTTAACGGTTTTAAGCCCCCTTTCTGTGCGAATTGTGTGCAAATGCCTAAAATAACAAAGGGCTTCAGTTTCCTGAAACCCTTTGCTGTCCTGTGTCGGGGCGGCAGGATTCGAACCTGCGGCCTCCTGCTCCCAAAGCAGGCATTCTAACCGGGCTGAACTACGCCCCGAATTGAGTGTGGGTGTCTGTGTGGGTGTGGGTGTGAAACAAACTCAACGAAAAACTATTTTTTGCTATCGGTTCCGTAGCTTCTGAACATGCCGAGGAGCATTTTAGAAATTTGTTCATACTTGACATAAAGTTCCGTGTGCTGGCTTTCGGAAATCCAGCCCAACTCCAGCGCGGTTTTCATCAAGGCTACACATTCAAATACAGAGCCTCTTGCAATGGTAAGGAAATGCTTTTTATCTCCGCTTGAGAATCTTCCCACGCCTTCAGCCAGATTTAACACTACGCTCAAACTTGCCCTTTTCCATTGCTATTTAAAGAACTCATCCATTTGAGCATTTGAAAAGAGTATCCTCAATGTCCTGATATTGGTTTCGTGAGCAATCTGGTAAACATCCAGCTTTTCAAAATCAAACATAGTTGTACTTTAAATCACAACGCTTTCATCACACCCACACCCATTCATCACACCCACACCCACACAGACACCCACACCCCAATCTGCGGAGAGAGGGGGATTCGAACCCCCGCAACACATTTCTGTGTTGACGGTTTAGCAAACCGCTCCGTTAACCACTCCGGCATCTCTCCGAACGAGCACAAATTTAAGATTTTTTATCAGCGCATCTCATCAAATCAACAACAACCTGCAACAAATTATCCATCGTCAGCGCTATTTCTCGTCTTACCTGTGTAAATTCATCCAGATTTTCAATGCCCAAGCAGCTTAAAATACTTAATTATATCAACGGCAAGATGGTGCCGCCCGCTTCCGGAAGATTTATTGACAACCTCAACCCGGCAACCAGCGAGGTGTATTCACGACTTCCTGACTCTGATGCTTCCGATGTGGATTTAGCCGTGCGCTCAGCGGAAAAAGCTTTTCCATCCTGGTCGTGCTGCGGTGCAGAAAAAAGAGCGGTACTATTGAACACGATTGCCGGTTTGATTGAAAAAAATCTTGAAGAATTTGCGCTTGCTGAAACCAATGATTCGGGCAAGCCCATTAGTCTTTCGCGAATACTTGACATCCCGCGCGCAGTCAGCAATTTCAGATTCTTCGCTTCGGGCATCCGGCATTTTGCATCCGAATCACATTTAATGGAAGGCGTATCACTTAATTACACATTACGCCAGCCTGTTGGGGTTGCCGGATGTATCTCACCCTGGAATCTTCCGCTTTATTTGTTTACGTGGAAAATAGCACCCGCGCTTGCGGCCGGATGCTGTGTGGTGGCGAAGCCTTCGGAGCTGACTCCGATGACCGCATTCATGCTTTCAAAAATCTGCATGGATGCCGGGCTTCCAGACGGAGTGCTGAACATAGTTCACGGCTATGGAAACAAAGCAGGACAAGCTATCTGCGAACATCCCGGGGTGAAAGCCATTTCATTCACGGGCGGAACGGCAACCGGAAAAATGATTGCGCAAGCAACTGCCTCTCAGTTCAAAAAGCTTTCGCTCGAAATGGGTGGAAAAAATCCCAATATCATTTTTGCCGATTGCGATTTTGAAAAGATGCTGGAAACAACTGTCCGCTCGTCCTTTTCCAACCAAGGACAGATTTGCCTTTGCGGCTCAAGAATTCTGGTGGATGAAAAGATTTACAACCGCTTTAAAAAAGCTTTCGTGGAGCAAGCGAAAAAATTAAAAGTGGGCGACCCGCTGGATGAATCCGTTGATTCAGGCTCCGTGATTTCGCGAAATCACTTTCATAAAATCATGTCTTACATCGAATCGGCAAAAAATGACGGTGGAAAAATTCTGCTGGGCGGCAGTCGGGTGAAAATCAAGGGGCGATGCAAGAATGGCTATTTTATTGAGCCGACCATTATTGAAGGCTTGGACCCCGGATGCAAAATCAATCAGGAAGAAGTTTTCGGACCGGTAGTGACTTTGATTCCATTCAAGTCGGAAGATGAAGCGCTGCAAATCGCCAACTCAACACTTTACGGACTCGCCTCCATGATTTGGACGCAGGATATCACGCGCGCTATCCGGGTGGCGCAGCGGATTCAAACCGGCATTGTGTGGGTGAACTGCTGGCTCGTGAGAGATTTAAGAACTCCGTTTGGCGGCATGAAAAATTCAGGCGTAGGACGCGAAGGCGGATGGGAGGCGCTTCGTTTTTTTACCGAAGCGAAAAATGTTTGTGTAAAGATTCATGGTTAATCTTTGGATGTGAAAAAAACCTTTTTTAAGAATTGGGAATCAATCCGGATAAAAAATTTTTTGATTTTAAACGCTTTGGCGACCGTCATCTATTTCCTGGCTTACTCCAATTTGAATTTACCCATCAGCGAGGAAATAATGTTTTCATCCCCTGATTCAAAAAGTTATCTGGGCGTTGCTGATTGGTTCACTGACCATTCGGTACAAGCGCTTACCTTATCAAGACCATTTTTATACCCTTTCCTTATACTGATATTTTACAAAACCATAGGGGTTTATGGACTTTGGTTCATGCAATTCATTTTTTGGCTTGTGTCTATCAATCTGTTGTTTATATCCATCCGGAAGGTAACAAACAACACCCTGTTGAGTTATGCGGGCAGTTTAGTTGCTGCATTGAATTTCACATACATCGCCCTGACCCTTCATGCCTTGACGGAGGTCAGCGCGGTATTGCTGTTATGCCTGCTTCTGTATGTAATCAGCAGTAATTATAGAAGCGCGGGGCAGCTAACCTTTATTCATCTTTCCTTATTCCTCCTCAACCTGTTATCCCTTATTAAACCGCAATTTATTTTTTTGGTTGCAGCTACGGCATTGATAATAATTCCGGTTTTTTATTTTAAAAAATATCTGCTGAAACCCAAAAGCATTCTAACGCTTGGTGTGGTATTCAGCCCGCTGTTTATTCAATTGGCTATTGTCAAACTAAAGCATGACCGTTTCGCCATCTCTACGGTGGGTTCAGGCACAATCAAGAGTTATCTCCTGGCGCAAGCTTATTCTGAGCTGACCGGGATGAACCGCGAACGTTCAATTGAATTTATCAATACCCTCTCCGCAAAAGAGCTTCGAGATTTTTGCATAAAAAACAGCCGGGTTATTCTGCGGTGCTTTGTGAACAACGTGAAAAAAAATATTGACTCCCGCCCTATCATACTGACAGACCCTCCCGGCTTCGGAAATTTCAGGATGTATCAGCTTATGTCCAATTACAACAGTATCATGTATCAGGTGCACAAGTTTTTTCTGATACTGGTGCTGATTTCACTGGGCATCCTTATTAAAAGGAAAGAATACTCGTATTTGATTCCCATTGCTTTTGGGGCTACCGTGGTGTACTCTATTTTTTTTGCAAGCGGTGTTTCCTTTCTGCAAGGTGACCGGCTTGTTTTACCGGCTTTACCCGTCTGGGTTTTTCTGTACTGCTTAATTTTTAATTACCTTGACAAAGTTTTATTCTTTACCGGGGTTGTTGTTATGTTTACTATTTACCAAATCACATAGACACTGCGATGATTACAAAAAAGGCACCAGCTCCAGTGGGGCTGTATCCTCACTCAAAAAGAGCGGGTAATCTGCTTTTTCTTTCTGGCATCGGACCCCGGGAAGCAGGTACGGATAAAATTCCAGGTAACGTCTATGACAAAAAAGGGAGGCTTATCGCTTATGATTTCGCAGCGCAATGTCATTCCGTTTTTAAGAATGTGAAAACAGTGCTGGAAGAGAGCGGCTCAAAGTGGGAAAATCTCGTGGATGTTACGGTGTTCCTCACCAATATGAAGGATGATTTCGAAACATACAACCGCATTTATGCAGAGTACTTTAAAGACGTGCAACCCTGCCGCACCACCGTTGAGGTGAAAAGCCTGCCGACTCAAATAGCCATCGAGCTGAAATGCATTGCAACCGTTTAGCTTCTGTGTTTAATTCTTTTTTGGGCGATGTCGTAAAGTATTTGAAAGACGACAAACACAAGGAGAAAATATCCGATAAGCAAAAAGGTATAATTGGGATTCCACGAATGGAGGCTGTAGTAGATAAAAACGACCAGTAAAATCGAAAAAGCAGAAATAAATCCAAGCACAATCGCCACCCACTGGTCGGGCAAGCCGAGGTAAGCCAGATGATGAGTAATATGGTCCTTTCCGCCCACAAAAGGCGATTGTCTTCGTGCAAGTCTTCTGATTACGACAGTGGTAGTATCAATCAGGGGAATGATGAAAAGCAGCATGGGGATGAGAAACTGCCGCAGTTCGATGAACGTTGAATAGCTTTCGCGGTAATTCCAAAAAAACAAGATGCTGATGGCGGCAAGAAAAACACCGAGAAACTGACTGCCCGTATCGCCCATGTAAATTTTTGAAGGATGCCAGTTAAAGAAAAGAAAGCCGATGAGGGCTCCAAGCACTCCGAGCATGATGATAAGATACAAATTGCTGATATCACCGTTGATGGTTATCAGGATAACAGCCGCGGACAGTATTGAGATGGAAACCGAAGTGGTGATGGCATCCATATTATCGAGCATGTTGATGGAATTCATAAGTCCGATAACCCACAACACCGTGATGATGTAATTTATTTGGGGAAGGGGGGTAGCCTGAATTTCGAAGTTGGTTGCCACCAGCAAATTTGCACAGGTAAATTGACCGATGAATTTCACTAAGGGGTTGGTGTTGTAGGCATCATCAGCCAGTCCTAATAAAAAACCAACGCTGCAGGCGGCAAGCAGCCCTATCAGTTGCCGGTTATAACCTTGTTCCTCAAAAGGAACGACTCCGAGAACTGAGATGGAAATAAGAAACACAATGTAAAAGGAAAAGCCTCCTACCGAAGGCTTGGTAGTGGAGCCCCACCTGACACCGCCAAATTGATTGCTCTTGATATTGCGCATGCCAAGATTACGGGAAAATCGTAAAATCAGGAAGTTAATCAGAATTGAAAAGCAAATAGCTATGAGAAAGAAAAGCGAGTAAAACACGATATTGAAAAGGCTGTCGTTGGTGCTCATTTCATGATGATTTTCCAAAAATCTTTTTCAGAAAAGATTTTTTAGCTCCCCATTCCTCCGTGGCATAATAGCCTGAGTCTCTGTAGGAATATAAATAACCATAGCTGTAACCGTATTTGTAATTGTAAGCGCCATAATAATATCCGGAAACGCCCCGGCCTACATCATTTAATACGGCAGATAACTTGGTCACCTTGTTTTCATTAATCAGTTTGTCAAGATTAGCGATAAATGATTTGCTGGAATACTCCGCCCGGAATACATAAATGGGATAATCCACACTTTTAATTATTTCAAAGCCATCGGTAACAAGTCCCAGCGGAGGGGTGTCGAAAATGATGTATTCATATCTTGTTTTTAGGTATTCCATCATTTCCTTCAGTCGTTCTGAAAGAATCAGCTCGGCTGGATTGGGAGGAATAGGTCCGGAAGTGATGAAATGCAGATTCTTCAATTCTGTTTTTCTGATGCAGTCATCCACTTTGTCGCGCCCGATGAGAATGGTGCTGATACCGGAGGTATTATCAACATTGAAAATCTTGCTTAACCGGGGTCGCCTCATATCCACATCCACCACAACCACTTTTTTATCAAGCAGACAGAGAATTGCCCCCATGTTAATGGAGATGAACGTTTTTCCTTCGCCTGATATGGTAGAGGTGATGGCAAGGGTTTTCGGACCGGGTATATTGGAGATGAATTGCAGATTATTCCGCAAAGCGCGGAAAGCTTCGGTGATAATGGATTTGGGATTTTGAGTAACAACAATGCCGGTAAGCGGGATGTCGGTAAAAACAGTGGGAACAATACCCAAAATAGAAGCTTTCGTATTTTTTGAAATTGTTTCAACGGAAATAATCGTGTTATGCAGCATATAGCGTATTACAATCAGAATAAATCCCAGGGCTAAACCCGTCCCCACAGCAATCCCCCATAAATAGTTGTTCTTAGGTCCGATGGGTTGCTGGGGAACTGAGGCGGTGTTTAAAACGATATAGTCGGAAACCATCCCCGCTTTAGCGAGCTTGTAATCTGTTTGTTTGTCAACCAGCATTTTGTAATAGCCTGCTATCCCCTCGTATCTTTTTTTCAACCGCTCATATTCCTCTTCTTCCTCAGGCAATATCAGCAAGCGGGTAAGATAGCGGTTATACTCCTCGTTGAGGTTGTCCAGCCTGTAGTTCTTTTGAATAACCATGTTATACAAATCGTCCATCATGTCATTTTTCACTTTTATGATATTATCTTCCAGCATTTTTACATTGGGATGGTCAGGCGATACGTTGAGCAGCATGTTTTCCTTTTGCTGCTGCAGGTTTTTTATGGTATTGATATAGCCGTTGATATTCGATAGTTCTCCGCCCATCAGCCCTGATGAGATGCCTTCCAGCTCTGTCAGATTACCGAGGTAATTGGTAAACCACTCAATTACTTTAATATCGAACATGTATTGTGACTTCTGCTGCTCTATGGTACGTAAGCTTTGTATCAGGCTCGACATTTCCTGCTGAGGGTCCATAAATTTTTTCTCAAGGCGATATTGTTTCAAGGTGTCGGAATAGGCTTTTACCTCTTCGTTAAACGTATCAATTTCCTGTTGCAGAAAGGTCAGAATCTGCTCAGCGCTTTCAGCCTGCCGTTCCACATCATAGACGACAAACTCCTTGGCAAGCGCATTCACCAAAGCGCTGGTTTTTTCTTTGTTGCTGTCCTGATATTTTATTCTAATCGTCTTGGTGGATGGGTCAATGGGGATCACAGTGATTTTTTGCGCAATGGCTTCTGCATACCGTTCCAGGTCGTTTATCCGGAAAAAATATGTTTTGCCCAAGTATTCCTTGAGTATGTTTCTGGCTGCCGGAGTGATGGACGCCCGGATTTCAAAAAGCGGGGTTTCATAGAATTTATCATAGTTGAGAATCTCCCGGTAGTTTTGTTCAGCAACAGAGTAGCGGAGGATGAATGAATTATTATCCAAAAGCTCCACATAGATTTCTTTCCCGTAAACCACCGGGTTCTTTATCTTAAGCACCTGAACCGTGAAGGGGGAGGAGGTGTATAATTCAGACGAAACCAGTTTTGTTCTTCCTTCTTTATAATAGCTGACATCAAAAGGAAGCTTGGCAATTACGCGGTGAACAAAATACTTTGAACGGATAAGCTGTATTTCCATCGAAGCTTCTTCCAGTGATGCAGCCAGAATGTCTTTAAAACCGAATAACTCCTGCTTCAATGTTCTTTCCCTTTTCATCATCAGCGATGAAGTGGCTTCATATACCGGCAAGGTGTAGCGCAGGTAAAGAAAAACGATAGTGCATCCGACCAGGATAAGTAAAAACACCCATATCAGGCTTTTTCTGACAATAGAAAAGAAGAGAGCGATGTTGAAATCTTCACCCAGCAAATCCTGGATGTATGCCATCAAGGAGGTCTGGCTTTTCATTGTTTGATGATGCTTAACACTAAAAGATACACCGTGGTAATGGCAGTTATCCAGCTGAACAGGAATCCGAGTTCTCGGCTAAGCGCCTGCCCGGGGCGAAGTTTTGATTCAATGACAATAATATCATTGGGAAGAATTACAAAATCAGCTTCTTTCAGCCCTGCGATGGTTGAAAAATCAATCCTTTTAATGCTGGGACTGTCATAATCTCCCCGGATGATTTTGATGTTATAAGATTTGGATTCGCTGTTGATTCCCCCGATGCTTGCAATGAGCTGAATAAGGGTGGTATTTTCCTCCGGAAGCGAAAACACCGAGGCCCCTCCCACTCCGCTGAAAATATATACCCGACTATTGGTCACAGTTAATTGTATAAAAGGGTCGTTATACCAGACTGAAAATTTCTCTTCAAGAATTTTTTCAAGCTCTAACCGGGTATAACCTTTTACATACAATTCACCCAATAAAGGCAATTCCACATAGCCATCGTCTTTTACCAGATACGTGCCCCCTCCGCCTGCGGCTCCCCCTCCCAATACATCCACTAAATTAAATCCATCACGGGTTGATAAAGTAAATGAAATTCTATCCTTGGGCAGAATAACCTGCTTCTGATATTCAACTTCCTGAAGCTCGGAATATGCGAAATCTTTCGTGTCTCGAAGCAGAAAGTTAGGATAAAAGATTTTACAAGAATTGAATGACAATAACATGATTGCCAAAACGGATAGCCGGATTTGCATGGATAGAGGCAAAAATATGGAATATTGCCACACCTGCTTCTCCTGTTTACTACCGATAAATGGTGCAAACTGTCAGACAGAGTAGTCATACTCAGCCACTGCTATTTTAACAAATAATCCTTCCGGGGTGGATTTCGTTCATACCTTAAGCGCTCAGGGTAATACAGACTCCAGCCAATTTTTTACCAACATCAGCACCTCCTGCCGGCACAGGTCATTATGCGTCTCATGATAGGCGCCTTCAAACGCCTTGAATGTAACATCGCCTTTCACTTTTCCTGCAAATTCTTTTGACGCCTCGTATGAAGTAATCCGGTCTGCCGTGCCATGAAAAATCAACAGCGGCAGTTCCAGTTCTTCGGGATGCTGCAGAGCCCACAAGCCCGCATCATGCACCGAGGTGAACATCATCGCGGTGATGCGGTCATGCACCAAGGGGTCGTTTTCATATTTTGTCACTTCTTCGGGGATGCGGGATAAGGCTTTCGTATCGAGCCCGGTGGACTGGCTGAAGGCAGGGAAAATGTTTTTCATCCAGCGCCCCAGCTTCACCTTGAAAGCGGGCGGTTCAAACGCCAGCTTCAGGTAGGGGCTGGATGCTATCACGCCATTCAGCACGGGTTTCTTGCGCATGGCATAATTCAGCGCCAGATTGCCGCCCATGCTGTGTCCAT
>DATLYB010000254.1:0-3256 GCA_035575215.1 Chitinophagales bacterium | reverse complement strand
TTCAATTTTGCCGCCACCGATTTGTTTGAGAAATGCCTCCGCCATCCGGCTTCTTGCCGAATTATGTACGCAAACGAACAATACCTGTATCGCCATAATGTGTTTTCCTCATGAAGGTGCTTCCATCCGGCACGTGCGCATCAGCGCAGTCAGACGGAGGCAAAATCACACAGGATTACTGAATCCTGTAAGATATCCCAACTGCAAAGCTCCTTCCCGGAGAATAAAATTCATAAAGCCGTTCTTCAGCTTTGAATGATTCATACACCTTCTTTTTGTCGCTGCCCAGCAGGTTTTCAGCCGAGAAGCTTATCTGCCAGCTTTGTGTTTTTCCCAGCGTTTTCGATGCTTTGAAGTTCAGGCTGTTGAAGGGCAGTTCATACACATCCGGCACTCTGCCGCTTCCGACAACTGAAAGCCTTTTTCCCTGCACGTTGTAGCTGATGCTGGCGTCCCATCCTGTTTCAGGATTCGCATAACTGAGCCAGGCGTTCACCACACAGGGCGATTGCCCGGACATGGCACGGGTGTCAGTCACGGTCTCGCCTTCCCGCGCGCTGCCAAGCCTGCCTCCATCGCCCGTGGTGCCGGTATATTCCTCTTTGCTCATCTTTATTGCAGAAGCGACAAATGTAACATTCGTTCCGGCTGAAAGAGCTTTCAGTTTCTCATGAACGAAAGCGAAATTCTTTCTTAATTCAAGTTCCATTCCCCACACGGTTCCATCGCCAACATTTCCGGGCTGCACGTTATCAGGGTTCAGCTCCAGGGCAACAATTTCGATGGGGTCTGTAAAATACTTGCTGAAGCCGCTGACCGAAATAATTTCGCCCGGTTTGAAAAAGTATTCCCACCGCAGGTCGAAATTGTCAATGCGGCTTTCCCGCACGCGCGTGCCGGCTGCCAAATCAATTCCGCCAAGGTAGGTTCTGTCCTGTATGGGGTCATAAATCTGCGCAATGGAGTTTTCGCGGAATGTGGGTCTGGCTACCGTCCTGCCGTATGATGCCCGCAGGTTCATGTTTTCGGTTAGCGTATAAACGAGGCTGAGCGAAGGCAGCCAATCAACTTCATCCAGCACTTGCTCATGCCTGTAGATGATGGTGCCGGTGTTGTTTTGTCCGTTGTAATAATTAGCCGCCTTTTCCAGTCTGACGCCATATATTGCCTTGATTGAGCGATGCAGCGGCAATTCGTTCATCACATATATTCCCAGCACGTTTGAGGCAGCCTCATAAGCATTGGCAGGTTCTATTGCTCCTGTGACATAGGTGCCTGTGCCGCTTTCGGGCATCCATATATTTTCCTCCCGGAAGAGCCAGTCGGGATCCCCGCTGAAAGTGGCAACCCCCTCCACCTGGAATTTGTAATTGAGGATTTCATAATTCCGCAATTTGTAAGTGCCGGCAACACCGAATTTCAGCCTGGCATCCAGCCCTGCCCATTGCTTAAACGGGAAGGATAAATCAGTTTTAAAACTTTCATTCAGCTCATGGAGATTTCTGAAGATGCGATTCACCTGTGCGCCATCACCGGAGTTCAAAGTGGTATCGTTTTCGGTAACAGAGAATGCCGTTGTCCTTAAATCAGGGTCGGCAATCTGCGAATAGGTGAGTGCGTTCTTCCATTCGATTTCCAATCTGCTGAAGTGATGTTTTCCATACACCAGCCCGTTGGTGATTGCCCGCTGCGTGTATTCGAGGTTGTCTTTAATGAGGGTGGCGCTGTTAAAAAAATCATGCTGGATAAGGTCGGCAGCGCGCTGCTCTCCGTTTTGAATGTGAAGCAGCATCAAGCCAACCTTATGTTTATCAAATTTAACTGCCGCGCCCGCCAGGCCGCTCCACAAAATATCCTGCGTTCCGGCTGAGCCTGTTGTCTTCTTCAGCGGCTCCAGTTCATAAATCTGCTCATTGCTGTTTTTTTGATATTCCCCAAACTCAACGGAGTCATGAAATGTGTACTCATTGGAATAATTAAAGGCAAGGTTATAGCCCCAGGTTGCTTTCTTGCGTCTGATTTGATTGCCATGGGATAATCCGCAGCTCTGGTCTAAAAAATTTCCCGATTTGCGGGCAGCCATCTGCCGGTTAAAGCTTGCGGTCAAATCGTGAAGTTTAATATCATCCAACACGGGGTCGGGAATAATAATGGAAGCATCGAACGGCAGCTGTCGCTGGGATTTGCCGAACGCCATCCAATCGGCAGGTGTTCTGTCATACAGAATAAAATCATCACGGAAATGCACCGCGGGATTATAGGCTAACCCTGCTGAAACGCTGAAGGTTTTCCTGCCGGGAAAATCTTTGGTGACAATGTCCACCACGCCTCCGGCAAAGTCTCCGGACAGGTCCGGGGAGAAGTTCTTGTAAACAATCAGGTGATCAATAAGGCTGGAAGGGAAAATATCCATTTGAACGGTGTTGCGGTCAGGGTCGAGTCCGGGTATTTCCATGCCGTTCAGCACGGTTTTAGTGTAGCGGTCGCCCAGTCCCCTGACATATACGCTGCGCTCATCTTCAACGGAAATTCCCGTCACCCTTTTCAGCGCAGCGGCAGCATTGCCATCACCGCTTCGCTCAAAAGCCTGCGAAGAAATACCGTCAATCACATTGGCAGATTTTTTCTGTATCGCCAGCAGGGATGCCTCCGTGTTTCTCACCGCATGGGCAGTCACGGTCACTTCACTCAACGCCTGTGACTGGGGGTGCATCCTGACGGGTATAATCACTGTTTCTCCGGCTTTCACCTCGAGGTCATTTAATATCTGCCTGGCATAGGAGAGGTAAGAGAAGATGAGCGTATGTTTCCCTTCCTCAAGGCTGAGAGAATAATTGCCGTCAAGGTCAGTGATGGTTCCGGCAGAGGTATCGGCAGCCATCACGCTCAATCCGATGATGGGTTTACCGGTTTCGTCATCCACTACCGTTCCGCTCACCGTTCCCTTCTGCGCATAAGCCAGAGAAGAAACAACAACAGAGAAAAACACTGCTGATTTTTTCATGACGAAAGGGTTGATAATTCAGAAGAAAGCCCCTTTCGGTGAAGAAAGGGGCTTCCCCATTTATGAAAACAGCGATTAAATTTTCCCTTTGATTGCCGCCCACGTCCATCCCTGAAAGGCAGCTTTGTTTGCTCCCACAGTGCCTGAACTGGGTGAAACAATGTTGTTGCCGTTGTTTGCATCATTGAATACATTTTCAACGGCATCCTGCTCGGCTTGGGTGACATCATAGGTCGTGTGCTCATCGAAGCA
>DATLYB010000253.1:0-3522 GCA_035575215.1 Chitinophagales bacterium | reverse complement strand
ACTTCAGCCTTTTCTCATCAGATACGGTAAGTTTCTTTCTCCTTCTGGCTCTTCTGCGGGCAAGGGCAGCCCTGCCGCCCTTTGTCTTCATCTTGTAGCGGAAGCCATATTTATTTTTTCTTCTCCTGCGTGAGGGCTGATAGGTTCTTTTCATGGTATAGGATGTTTAGAATGTGCGCAAACTTAATAAACGTTTACGGTTTATTGGCGGAAACAATTATTGATAGAAGGCAGGACAATTTTCGCTTTTAATGTTCGACCCTGCGGGTCCTGAACCCGGAGGGTTCACATGTTGGAAGTAAACGATTTTCCCCTGAGGGAAGGGGTCCCCGTCAGGGCTCACATGAATGCCGCATTACCTGCATTTTTATGTATTCGAAAAATTATAGTACACCTCATTGATACCCACCAAGCCTTCGACTACAAACTTTTTATCCTTTCATCGAAATGAGAAACTCTTCATTCGATTTGGTGCCCTTCATGTTTTCGAGCATGAAGTTCATGGCTTCTTCGGTGGTCATGTCGGCAAGGTGGTTGCGGAGAATCCACATGCGCTGCAGAGTTTCCTTGTCAAGCAGCAGGTCTTCGCGCCTGGTGCTGGATGCCACCACGTCAATAGCCGGATAAATCCGCTTGTTGGAAAGCTTCCGGTCAAGCTGCAGTTCCATGTTGCCCGTTCCCTTGAATTCTTCGAAAATCACTTCATCCATTTTCGAGCCGGTTTCAATCAGGGCAGTGGCAAGAATCGTCAGCGAGCCGCCATTTTCAATCTTTCTTGCCGCACCGAAAAACTGTTTCGGCTTGTGCAGGGCATTCGCCTCCACCCCGCCCGACAGCACTTTGCCCGAGGCAGGGGCAACCGTGTTGTGCGCCCGTGCCAGGCGCGTGATGGAATCAAGCAGAATCACCACATCATGACCGCACTCCACCAGCCGCTTCGCCTTTTGCAAAACAATGCTGGATACCTTCACATGCTTTTCAGCCGGCTCGTCAAAAGTGGAGGCAATCACCTCTGCCTTCACGCTGCGTTCCATGTCGGTCACTTCTTCAGGTCGTTCATCCACCAGCAGGATAATCAGGTACACTTCCGGATGATTCTTGGCAATGGCATTGGCAACGTTTTTCAGCAAAACGGTCTTGCCTGTTTTAGGCTGCGCCACAATCAAGCCGCGCTGCCCCTTGCCGATAGGCGTAAACAGGTCAATCATCCGGGTTGAATAATTCTCGGCATCAGTAAACAAATCGAATTTTTCATTCGGGAAAAGCGGAGTCAGGTAATCGAACGGCACCCGGTCGCGCACTTCTTCGGGGGGGCGGGCGTTGATGCTTTCCACCTTCAGCAGGGCGAAATATTTTTCGCCTTCCTTGGGAGGGCGGATGGCGCCCTTCACCGTGTCACCCGTTTTCAATCCGAAGAGTTTTATCTGCGAAGGGGAAACGTAAATGTCATCGGGCGAGCTGAGATAGTTGTAATCAGACGAGCGAAGGAAGCCGTATCCGTCAGGCATCATCTCGAGCACACCTTCGCCCATAATGATGCCGTCAAACTCAACGTTGAAGGTGCTTTCTTTTTTGAGATGCTTTTTTTCCTGCATAAATTCATCTTTGGGCAGCGCTTCCTTGTCAACGGAAACCTCTTCAGTCAGCTTTGTTTCAAAATTTTCTTCTGAAGGAAGGAAGTCAGGCGCCTCATCGCCTTCAGCAGGCGGAGGGGCGGTGGAAGGCTCAGGCGCATGGGTTTTCCTGCGCGGATGTTTTCTGCTTCTTGAATCAGAGCCGCTCTCAGGCGTCATCGCCTGGCGGTCGAGGATTTTGTAAATCAAATCCTGCTTGTCGAGATTTTTGTAATTCTCGATGTTAAGCTGTTCGGCAATTTCCTTCAGCTCAGGAACGAGCATGTCGTTCAACTGCAAAATGTCATACATAATTGTGAAAATTTGGTTTGAAAGATGTTTAAAAAGATGTTCTAAAAACTAAGCTGCGTTAAGCTTTTTATAAAATAGTAGTGTTAAACTCTTTGGAAAACTGAATCGTTCGGATAAACAAAGAAGGAAACGGACGACAATGTTAAGCATTCTTTTTCGATTCCCAAATTATTTTTAAACCCAATGATGAAGTGCGCAGCCCCGGTGCCAACCGCCTTGACTCAAGTCAATACTAATTTCGGGGATGCAAGTAAATTTATTTAGTGACAATACGTAGCTTTGTTAAACAATAAAAATAAGTTTTGAAAGATGCCTGAAAATGTTACAGCTCCGGTGAAAGAAACACCCACTAAGTCAGTTCCCAACGCCATTTTGCAGGTGGAAGGAAAATCATACGAATTCCCCGTAGTCGTGGGTTCTGAAAATGAAAAAGCCATTGACATCTCCAAACTCAGAGATCTTACCGGCTATATCACCCTTGACATCGGATACAAAAACACAGGTGCAACAAAAAGCGCCATCACCTTTCTGGATGGCGAAGAAGGCATTCTGCGCTACCGCGGCTATCCGATTGAAGAACTTGCTGAAACCTCCACATTCCTTGATGTGGCCTATCTGCTGATTTTCGGTGATAAACCCACCAAGGAACAATCGGAGTCGTTCGCTTACAACGTAAGCAGGCATACGCTGGTGCATGAAGACATGAAGGAGATTTTTGCAGCCTATCCCACTAATTCGCATCCGATGGGACAACTGATTGCGATGATTTCTTCTCTGTCGTCATTTTATCCCCAGTCACTGGACCCTAACCGCAGCGAGGATAAAAAGCTGCTCACCATGATTCGCCTGCTCGCCAAAATGCCTACCATCGTGGCGATGATATACAAAAAATCAATCGGGCATCCCATCATGTACCCCAATAACAAGCTTGACTATGTATCCAACTTTCTTTATATGACTTTCGGGAACGTAACCGAGCCCTACGTTCCCGACCCGGTGGTGGTGGATGCAGTGAACAAACTGCTCATCCTGCATGCCGACCATGAGCAGAATTGCTCCACTTCCACGGTGCGCATGGTAGGCTCGTCACTCGCCAACCTCTATGCCGCCATCTCCGCAGGCATTGCCGCCCTGTGGGGTCCGTTGCATGGCGGAGCTAACCAGGAAGTGCTCGAAATGCTGGAACGGATAAAAGATGACGGGGGAAACGTGAAGAAATATGTCGAGATGGCAAAAGACAAAAGCAACCCTTTCCGCCTGATGGGATTCGGACACCGTGTTTACAAAAACTTCGACCCCCGTGCCAAAATCATCAAACAGGCATGCGACAACGTGCTGGGCAAACTGGGCATCCAGGACCCTGTGCTCGACATTGCCAAACAACTGGAAGAAGCCGCATTGAGCGACCCCTACTTCATTGAAAGAAAACTATATCCCAACGTTGACTTTTATTCCGGCATCATCTACCGCGCCATTGGCTTCCCCGTGCAGATGTTCACCGTGATGTTTGCCCTCGGCAGGCTGCCCGGCTGGATTGCACAATGGAAAGAGATGATTGACCAGAATCAGCCCATCGGCAGGCCCCGCCAGATTTACA
>DATLYB010000252.1:0-2035 GCA_035575215.1 Chitinophagales bacterium | reverse complement strand
TCCGCAGTTCCCGCCTTATCACATACTCTTTGGTTTTGGTGTTGCCGTAAATCCGCACTTCATTGATGGTTGCCTGTGGCCCCTCATAGATGCGTATTTCGAGGTCTATGGAATCGTTTTCAATGTTTATTTCCACTGGGGTAATCTGAAAAAACAAATAGCCGTCATCCATGTAAAGCGAGCTGACGTCATTTCCGCTGGGGCTCATGTTGAGCCGTTCGTCCAGCAAATCCTGGTTGTAAACCTGCCCCTTCCTGATGTTGAGAATGGAGCTGAGGTAGGTGTTGGTGTATTTGGTGTTGCCTTTCCAGGTGATATTTCTGAAAAAATATTGCCGTCCTTCATCCACCTGAATATCAATCTTCAGATGGTTTCTGAACATATACACCGTGTCGTTTACAATCTCTGCATCACGGTAGCCCTTTGAGTTGTAGTATTCGATGATTTTATCCTTGTCATCTTTGTATTTGTCGGGGATGAATTTGGAGCTTTTGAAAATGTTGAGGTTGGTATAATTTGAAATATAGCGGTATGCCTGGGAGGGTGAAAGATTTCCGAGCATGCGGAAAAATGAAACGCTGTCGGGAATTGCCTGTTTGATGTTTTTTCTGTTCAGCATGGCTTTTAAATCGAACTTCGCCTTCTCACGCGTGTCTTTCATCAGCTTTTTCAGCTTTTTGGAGCTGATTACCTCGTTTCCCTCGAAACGGATGCTTCCGATTTTCACCTTGCTGCCTTTGTCAATCAATATGTCCAGCAGGACGCTGTTGGTCAGCAGCGTATCGGGAATTTCACGGATGGTGACAACAGCGTTGAGATATCCCTTTTCGCGGTAATAATTCCGGATGATGTTCGCGGTGGTGATTTTTGTATTTTCATTCACCACTCTTCCCTTCACCAGTTTTATCTTTTCACGCAGGTCATCAGATTCGCCTTTCTTGATTCCCCTGAGCATGAAACGGGATAGCCGCGCCTTTTCTTTCAGGGCTATTTCAAGGAAAACATTGCTGCCGATGGTTTTGGTTACATAAATCTGAATATCGGTAAACAGATTCTGTTCCCATAGATTTCTGATGGCGTTTGAAATGGCATCACCCGGAATGGCGATTTCATCGCCTGCTTTCAGCCCCGAAAGGGAAATAATAATATCCTGGTCGAGGTATTGAAGCCCCGAAGTAGTGATTCCGCCAATGGTGTATTTTGAAGGAGAAGCGTAATTGGATTGTTTTTCCTGTGCGTGGGATTGAACGAATAAAACGTGTACGAGAAAAAAAATCAATAAGCCGCCATTCCTGCGGCAGAGTTCGGTAAAAATATAGCGCTCAAAGAGCGGAGGCAAAAAGTTCAGTATGACCAGAAAATAGAGTTGGGGGCTCATCCCACTTTTATTTGTTCGCTGATTTTTCCAAAGCGCCTTTCCCGCTGCTGGAAGCTGATGATTGCCTTGTAAAAATCATTGGCGTTGAAATCGGGCCAGAGCGTCTCGGTGAAATACAATTCGGAATAAGCGATTTCCCACAGCAGAAAATTGCTGATGCGCTGCTCACCGCTCGTCCTTATCAGCAGTTCAGGCTCCGGATAATCTTTTGTGCTCAGGTAAGATGAAATCATATCCTCATCAATGGCATCGGGGGTGATGTTGCCTGTTAAGGTGTCATTAGCGATTTGTTTGCAAGCTTCGGTGATGTCCCATCGAGCACTGTAACTCAAGGCAAGAATCAAATTCATCCTTTTGTTGCCGCTGGTCATTTTCATCGCGTCCAGAAGGTTTTCATAGCATCTTCCCGGCAGAGTTTTCAGATTGCCGATAGCCCGCAGCCTGATATCATTTTTCATCAATGTTTTTGTTTCCGCCTTAATGGTATGAACCAACAGTTCCATCAGCGCGGCAACTTCCGTGCGGGGACGCAGCCAATTTTCCTTGGAGAAGGCGTAAAGCGTCAGGTGCTTGATTCCCAGCTCGGCAGCTATTTCTGCTATGAGTCTTACGGTTTTTACACCCTGACGGTGCCCAAAGATGCGGGGACGGTTGTTC
>DATLYB010000251.1:0-3662 GCA_035575215.1 Chitinophagales bacterium | reverse complement strand
GGTTTGGTCTTCCGTTGTCGGACCATTCGACCATGCGAAGGTGTAAGGCGGCACCCCGCCCCCCGGATTCAAATCCAGTGAGCCGTCCGCCAATCCGTTGCAACTGATGTGGAATCCTCCGGAAAATGCAGGGCTGGCGATGGGAGCGGTAATCGCGGGAGGCTGCGTAAGTGTGATGCTGTCAACCTTGGTGCAACTGTTTGCATCCGTCACCGTGACTTTGTACAGACCGGCAACAATATTTGATAAGTTCTGTGTTGTCGCTCCGTTTGACCACAAGTAGGAATATGTTGTAACCCCGCCATTCACAATGAGGTCAAGCGAGCCGTCATTTCCATCGTTACAGCTAACATTAAATCCGCCACCGAGTGCGGGACTTGTAATCGCAGTAGTTAATGCAGCGGGCTGTATCAGCGTGATGTTGGTGGTGGCGGTGCAGCCGTTTGCATCTGTCACGGTTACATGGTAATTGCCAATAGGAAGATCGGATAAGTCTTGTGTAGTTGCGTTATTCGACCATAAATAGGAATAAGCCGTAGTTCCTCCGGTCACTGTCAAATCCACTGTTCCGTTTGAGCCTCCGAAGCAGGAGACATTTGTTCCCGTTGTTGACGCGGTTAATATTGACGGTTCACTAATGGTGACAAAATCAGTTCTGACACATGCATTATTATCGGTGACAGTCACCTGATAAGTTGCCGGAGCGAGATTTGACAAGTCCTGTGTTGTCGCGCCTGTTGACCAACTGTAAGCATAAGGCGCAGTTCCTCCCGAAACGGTCAAATCCGCTATGCCATTTCCGGAACCATTGCACGTCACATTTGTTCCTGCGATGGATGTGCTCAATGCCGAAGGCTGCGTGATGGTGACCGAAGCGGATTGGGTGCAGTTGTTCAAATCGGTGACAGTTACATTGTAAGTTCCTGCTGAAACAAGGGATATGTTCTGCGTGCTTACACCATTCGACCATGAATAGGAGTATGGAGATACTCCGCCTGAAACGGTCAAATCAGCGGAACCGTCAGAGCTACCACTACATAAGGCGTTAGTGGCTGAAATTGAAATTGAAATTGCTGCAGGTTGGATGATAGTAATTGAATCAATTTTTGAGCAACCGTTATTATCAGTGACTGTCACTTTGTATGCGCCTGTGGTGAGATTGAAAATATCCTGAGTCGTGGCGGTGTTAGACCATGAATAAAAATAAGGCGATGTGCCGCCTGTAACTGTGAGGTCAGCTGCACCATTGGAACCACCGTAGCAGGAAATGCTGGTTCCCGAAATGGAAGAACTGAGGGCAGCGGGTTGAATAATGGTTACCGATGAAGAAACGGAGCAGCTTTTAGCGTCCGTTACCGTAGCCGTAAATGTTCCGGCACTGAGATTGGAAACGTCTTCCGTTGCAGCACCATTCGACCATAAGTAAGAATAGGGCGTTGTTCCACCAAAAGCGGTGAGATTTGCTGAGCCATTCGAGCCGCCATTGCAAGATACATTCGTTCCTGAAATCGAAGCGCTCAGGGCAGCAGGCTGGGTGATGGTGATGCTGGCAGTGCCGGTGGTTGAAGCGGCATCCATGGCGGTAACGGAATATGTTCCAGCCGCCAGCCCGCTGACATCCTGTGTAGCTGCGCCATTTGACCATGAATAAGTATAAGGCAAAGTGCCGCCCGCAACTAACAGGTCAATGGCTCCGTTGCTGCCGCCATTGCAATTCACGTTTGTGACTGTATAAGTCAATTTGAGGTCGCCTCTCACCAGCACATTATCAAAGCGGTGGTATTCCGAGCCGCTATTGTTGCTGATGCGAATTACTATTTGGAGAGTGTTGCCGTTCAATCCGGTTTGTAATGCAGTGGCGGATGTAAAATCACCGTTCATGTTTCCGTTTGTAGCGAAAAGAGTTTCAGAGCCGCCATTCAGCTTATAGTAAAGCCTGATGTAATCGGTTGATGCGGTTAGATTTCCTGATTCAGATAAATTGATACTGATTTGAACATTCGAATTATTGGAGATATCAATTGATTGAGAGTACCAAATACCAACTCCCATGACGTTCCGCGCCTCAAATAACTGGTTTTGTACCGAAAAGGTATTTGGGCTTGCGCCAGAAATATCGCGCGTCCATTTCGCAGGCGTGCCTGAACCAACGGTTGTTCCATTAATGTAGCTATTAAAATTTTCGGAGTAAAGAATGATTTGGGCATTGCTTTCAGCGAAGAAATGCAAAAAAGCAATGATGAGAAAAATCGGTTTACTCCAATAAATGGAAAAAGAAAGGCAGTAAAAGTGTTTCATGCAGAGTGAGTTTTACTTCCCCTTTGGTAAATCCTGTTAAGTAAAACCTGCCCTGATAACCGGGACAGATAATGCGCTGAGACTGCCAATGAAACTCAGGTAGGAGTAATGTAAAGGGAGGTCAGTAGAAGGTCAATTTTTTTATCATAGATGCACTTCAAAATGAAAAAGGGAACTGCAAGGGCGATAAAATGTCAGAGTGTCCCTGTGAAAATAGAGGGAGAACTTAATTCTTCGGAGGCGTCTGCGGAGTATTCAACTGTTTGAAGAATTCTTTCGCTTTGGGATTGTCGGGTTCAAGCTGCTGCACTTTCGCCCAGGATTTTTTTGCATCAGCCATATTTTCAGTGATGATGGCATAGTAGTAGCCTAAATAAGAATAAGCTTCCAGTAAATCTTTTTTGTACTTGGTTTCATCCGTGGCGAGTTCGATAAATTTGAGATAATGGGGGAGCGCCAGCCCTTTTTCTGATTCAGGGTCTAATTGCGAATTGCATCGTGCACGCCATAAATACCCGGTAGGAGATACAGGCTGCAATTCGGTTACTTTCAGGAAGGCAGTATCAGCCTTTGCAAAACTTTTAGCGGCTTCGCTTTCGAACTTTGTTTTTTCCGTTTTATCTTTTGTTTCTTCAGCAAGTTTAATGAAGTCCACACCACCCCAGTAATAAGCTCTGCCGAGCAGGAAGTAATCTTGAGAGGTTCCTTTCTTATAGAGCAGCATTTTTTCCAATGTAGCAGCGGCTTCTGTATTTTTCTTCTGCGAATAATAAGTCATTCCCAGGTCGAAATACAGGTCAGCATTAGTTGAGTCAAGCGTTATTGCCTTATTGAGGTAGATAATTGCAAGCGAATCTTCCCCGGTTTTAGCCAGCAGCTTGCCGTAATAAGCATAATCACTTCCGATGATTTTGGAAGTGTCGGCTTGAGCAAAAAATCTTTTCATGTAAGCGAGACCTTCGGGATATTTCCCCTGCTCATAATACGAATACCCGATGAGCCTGCTGAGAATAACGTTGGATGAATCCTGCCGCATCACGTCTTCAATTATCATGATGGTGTTTTCGTAATCTTTGTTCATAAACAAATACTTGGCATAAGTGGAAAGCTTTTCCACATCACTTCCTGAACGGTCCATATATTCTTTTTGAAACCGAATGGCATCATCAAATCTTTTTGCGAGGTAATTGAATTCCGCCAGCTCGCGATACAGGGGGATGAAGTCAGGGTCAGCCTGGTTTCCTTTTTTGAAATGTTCGTGCGCCAGCTCATAGTTTTTTGCCGACATATAAATCTGACCGATTTTCATATAGGCATAGGCATTCTTCGGGTCGGCATCAATGGCATATTCATAGCTGGTGACG
>DATLYB010000250.1:0-10589 GCA_035575215.1 Chitinophagales bacterium | reverse complement strand
TGGATGGCGCGCAAGGGGGCGCGCAGGTCATGCGAAATGGAGTAGCTGAAGGCGTCCAGTTCTTTATTGACCGTTTCAAGCTGGGCGATTTTCTGCTCCAATTCCTGATTAAGCTGCCTGATTCTTTCTTCAGTTTCTTTTCGTTCGGTAATGTCTTCGGAGATTCCAAGCAAGTAAACCGGCTCGCCTTTTTCATCCACCACAGGCACTTTTTGGGTATGCAGCCACCGCCTGCCGTACCGGGTGTCAATAGGCTCCTCCGGGATGTCGTGCAATGCTTTTTTATTCAATACGCTGCGGTCTTTGCGGGTAAAGAAATCTGCCTGTTCCTCCGGGAAGAAATCATAATCATTCCTGCCGATTAAATCCTTCCGATTATAACCCAGTAGTTTTTCTCCGGCTTTATTGAAAAGGACAAAGCGCAGTTCTTTGGCGTCTTTCACAAAAATCATGTTGGGGATATTTTCAAGAACCGTATCCAAAAACGCGTTGGTGCGCTTAAGTTCGGCTTCCATTTTTTTCCGCTCGGTGATGTCGCGCAGAAAGGCGATGAAAACATATTCATCCTTGACTTTGGTGGGAGAAATGGTCAGTTCCATCTCGGCTTCCGTTCCGTCTTTGCGCAGTGCAGGAAGCTCGATTCGTTTATTGAGCACCCGTCCCTCGCCCGTTTGCCTGAACCGGGCTAATCCCATGGTGTGCGCTTCGCGATAGCGTTCGGGAATAATGATTTCATGCAGATATTTACCCACCACCTCGTCAGCTTTCCACCCGAAAGTTTTTTCCGCTTCTGTATTCCACCGTGTGATAATTCCCTTGTCGTTAATCACCACTACGGGGTCGGGAGCATTGCGGATAATGAGGTTCACCTGCTCTTCGCGCTCAGCCAACTGCCTGACGTTGGATTCAAGCTGCGAATTGACGGTTTCCAGCTCTTTCGTTCGTTCCTTTACCCGCTTGTCAAGCGCGACATTGGCTTCTACCAATGAGTTCTCCATTTTTTCAATCCGCTCAAGCATCATGTTGAACTCTTCCGAAAGCACACCGATTTCATCACGGGCTTCCACCGGCACCCGGCTGGTGTAGCTGCCGGTATCCGCTACCTCCTTTGTTTTGGAAACCAGCGAAAGCAGCCGCCCGGTGATAGTGCGCTGCAGAAATCCCGAAATGAGCATCGCGGCAAGAATGCTCGCAAGAAGAACGAGCACGGCAGCCCGGATGTAGCTGGCAATAATTTTATTGAGGTCGCTCATCTCCACACGAATAATGACATTGCCGAGCAGTTCGGTTTCCTGAAAAATTTTGTAGCTGACAATCAGCTTTTCTTTCGAAAAAATGGAAGAAAGCGTATCGGTGGTGCCGAATTCCGGCAGCGGGATGAAGGGGGTCCCTTCGCGCGTGTATCGGGCGAATACCTTGCCTGTTTTGTCCAGCAGCACGGCATCCACGATGTCGGGTTCTTTACTCAGGCTTTGAAGGATGGCAGTGGCAGCATCCGCATCCATGAACAATAGCGGGGAAACCGAATTATCTCCGGCTATCCTCGCTACCGAATACATTTTCCTCACCGCTGAGGCTTTGAATGTTTTTATTTCCTCGAATACAAAAAAAGCGCAGCATAGCAGCACGGCAATAAATGCCGTTGCCGACTGAATGAAAATCAGTTTGCTTCGGATGGAGATGTCTTTGAAACCTTTCATTGCCGCCTGCGACTAATCAACAATCACCGCCAGTTTCAGCAGTTGCGAGCTGGCAGTTAAGCCGGCTGAATCAATTGCTTTGATGTTCGCCTCAAATTTCAGTTTATTGTTAACAGTAATGAAATTAATAGCCGTGCCGCGCAGTGCAGAACCTTGCTTCTCGCTGATGGTGAGCGTGCCCCGCGGAACTTTCGATAAAATATCCCCCAGCGGATAATAATTGTTACGTGAAATAAAGAGTATCTGGCAATGAACAATATCTTCAGGTTTTTCAAAATGCAGTATTTTAATTTTTTTGCCGTTTACTGTTTTAGTGGCTGCAATTTCGGAAAGCGGGGGGACGATGGCGGCTGAGCCGATAATGCCGATGATAAATTCATCATCCGTATCGGTAGCGTTCCAGTCAATAAATTTGGTGAAGTTGAAGATGAAGGCGGCTTTAAGGATATATTCTTCAGCTTCTGTTTGGGGAGATAGAGAAAATGCCGCAAGCAGGAGGGTTACGCTGTAGCAGAATATTTTTTTCATTGGTTTTAGTCGCAGTTGACGGTTTGTTGATGCTGGTTAAAAGCGAATCACCGACCGGCAACCATCGCTTTAATAAAAACTCATGCAAATCTTAAACGAACCATTCATCCCCGGCTGTTCGTGAACGGTGCCGTAGAAGTTTCCATCCGCCACTCGGATGCCGGGGTCATACCATGTCTGATTAAACACATTGCGGATATTCAGACTGGCGCTCACGCGGTTTTCGAAAAATTTATTGGTGGTGATAACGAGATTGGTGATATAGTATCCCTCCACCTCCCCGTGCAGATTGGTGGATGGAACCGACCGCGCACCCGTCAGGTTTTCAATTATGCTCACAGTGAAAATGTTTGCAATGTCCACAGTGATGCCTACGTTTCCCTTCACCTCAGCGATGTTGGGAATGTCGAATTCTTTCTTCGTGGAATCGTTCACCATATAGCGTTCACTGCCTTTCTGAAAAGTGAAATTGGCAAACGCTGAAAATGATTTCACCGGAACAACATCCAGCTTTATTTCAAAACCCTTGGTCGTAGCTTCCCCGATATTTTTATTTTGGGTTTTGCCGCCTTCAATGGGAACGTCTGTAATAATCAGGTCGGTGAGGGTGTTCCAAAATAAGTTGACTTGACCCCACAGGCTTTTGACGGGGGCGTAAGCAAGGTTCAGCTCGTACGTCCTGATTTTTTCAGGACCCAAGCCAGGGTTAGGCACCCTGAATCCAACTGTTGATGGAAACAACTCGTAATTCGTTGGAGCGCGGTAAGCGCTTCCGAACAAAAACTTCCACGTGAATTTCTCATGCGGCTGATTGATTAAGCCAAGACGTGGGTTTATTGTGCTGCCATAGACGTCATTATAATCATATCGACCTCCGAGGGTTAGGTTGGTTTTTTTAAGAAAGCCGGTGTTCAAGGCATATTGGATGTAAACTCCGATGTTATTCTGAACAGTGTATTCTCTTGGCTTAAGTACCGAGTTGATATTTGAAACAGGGATGTTGTCAACAGTGTCAACCCGGGTATCCGGGATGGTGCCCCGATAGCCCTTTTCCAGATTGTCACTGTAATAATGCACTCCGGCATAAAAAGCATGGTGTTCCGAAATAGAATAGATAGCCGATGCTTCGCCTGCCAAACGGTAAGAGCTATGAACAAAACGCAGCTTTTGCACCAAGATACCGTTAAAAGTGAGATAGGAATAAGTTTTCTCTGACAATCCTGTTTCTCTGTAGCGGAAACGCGTGCTCAGTGTAAATTTCGAAGTGGGATAAAATTCATTTTCTACAGATACCGTTCGTGCATAGGAATCCCATAAACTCGGTCTTTCGCCCCTGATAGCATAGGGAATGGTGCCTGAATTTCCGGGGTTGTCATTTCCCGGAGGAGGAAGGGCAAGCAGCGTGGTGGGTGTATTCGTGAAAAGCCCCGTTCCTATCGGAGTCTGGTATGTGCGAAATCCCAATGTTGTCTTTGTCTTTTTGTAGCTGTAGCCGACATTCCCGTTAAATGACCATGCATTATCAATATAAGCATTTGAAAAATCAGGATGGCGGTTAGCAAACACCGGTCCATCGGAGCGGACGAGCGAGCCGGAAAAGGCAAAATCAAAATTTGATTTCTTGAGCCCGAACAGACCATTCAGGAGCGCTGTATTGAAACTGCCGTAGCCTGCCTGCACGTGAAATCCGTTTATATCCGTGCCTTTTTTCGTGATGATATTGATTACTCCGCTGAAGGCATTGGCGCCATACAATGCGGAGCCGGGTCCCCACATGATTTCAATCCGCTCGGCATTGTGCAGGCTGTAGGCGGGACCTGCCAGCTCGAAGTCGCCAATGATGTTGTTTTCGATGGAGCCGTCAATCATCAATAAGATGCGCTTGTTTTCATCGCCATACATGCCACGGAAAGTGGCAACGGTGGGGATGGCGCCATGTACGTGAATCAAATCCACCCCGGGGATATCCCGCAGCACGTCTTCCAACTGCTCATAGCCGCGCTCTTCAATTTGACGGGCAGTGATTACAATCATCGTGGAAGGCGCCTCGCTCAGCTTCTGTCCGATTTTGGAAGCGGTGACCACTTCGATGTTCATCAGCTCTTCAAGGGTGAGCTCTGAAAGGCTTGAAACCTTTGGTACGGTATCGTTCTGTGCGTTCAACGGGCAACACAAGACTGAAATAAGAAGGGTAAAAACAAGTTTCCTGATCATGGGGCTGTATTTCGATTTGATAAAATACAAAAAGGAATTGGAACTTAATAACGGGCATCCTGTAAACTGCCCTTTACTCTAAAAGCAGGGCTCTGTCTTGGCTTCAATCATTTCACAGTGATTTGTTTTTGCCCCGATAGAATTACTCACCATAATTTTCTTCACCACATCTCCCCGTTGCTGGGCGTAATGCAGAGGAACCTTTCCTAAAGTTCTTCAGGTGTTTCAATGAGTAATTCGAAATAAAAATGGTTAGGTTTTTTTCATAAAATAGTTTCTATTTTGATTTCCCCAATTTATCCGCTACTTTGTGCGGGTAATAAATGGCATTTTGCACAAGCTGGTTACAATTTTCACCGGCATCATAAGCCCTGAATTATCAAACCGGCAGACTTGTTATTCGCAAACATCAGTAATGAAATAATCGAGGGCTTCAAAAAAGCCGTTGAGAAATTGATAGAGCGAGCCATTAAGGATGAGAGAGAAGCGGGAATTTCCGAAAAAGACGAAAGCAAAATCATGAAAGCAAAAGATTTGCTCAAAGATAAATGAAAGCCTTCCGCCTCACCCGTTTCGGCAAGCCATCCGAAGCTTTCCAATTAAAGGAGCTTCCCGACTTGCAGCCCAAGCCCCGCGAAGTGCTCATTGAGGTGGAAGCGTTCGGGTTGAATTTCGCTGATGTGATGGCACGGCTGGGAAGGTATCGCGATTGCCCGCCCTTACCAGCCGTCATCGGCTATGATGTGGTCGGGAAGATTTCAAAAACCGGAAGCGGGGTCAGCGAACTGAAGCCCGGTCAGCGCGTGGTGGCGTTCACACGGTTCGGAGGATATGCCACGCAGGTTGCCACCGACCATCGCGGAGCAGCGGTGATTTCCGAAAATACGGATGCCGGTGAAGCAGCCGCGCTCGCCACGCAATACTGCACCGCCTATTATGCTGCGGAAGAAACCGTGCGCCTGCATGAGGGCGACCACGTGGTGATTCAGGCTGCTGCTGGCGGTGTAGGAACCGCTCTCGTGCAAATCGCCAAGCATAGAAAGTGCATCGTTTATGGCGGTGCCGGCTCTGATGAAAAAATAGATTATCTGCGGAAGCTGGGAGTGGATTATCCCGTCAATTACCGGAAGGAAGATTTTCATTCAGCCATCCGCAGAATCATGGGCGGCAGCAAGCCTGATGTGATATTCAATTCCATCGGAGGAAAGACGGTGCGTGACGGTTTGAAACTGCTGGGAACGGGCGGCAGGATGGTTTGCTATGGCGCAGCAGAATCAGCCGGCTACGGAAGCAAGCTGGTTTCCAATCTGAAGCTCGCCTGGGGATTCGGGCTTTTGTTCCCTCCGGTTTTGTTAATGCAGTCCAAGGCGCTCATCGGGGTTTATATGCTGCCGCTTGCAGATGACAAGCCGCACGTGCTGCAGCGATGTTTACAGCAAGTGGTGAAATGGCATCATGAAGGCATCCTCAAGCCGCATGTTGGGGGAGTGTTCACTTACGACAAGCTCGCAGAGGCACATGAGTTTCTGGAGTCGAGGAAATCCATGGGAAAGGTGGTGGTGAAATGGTAACGCCACACCTCCGCTCCAAAGGATAGGGGAGTCAGGGCATGATGTCGTTAAATGAATAGAAATAACTTTGTTTTTGCAAAGCGGGAAGTCCTTGCTTGAAGAATTATTGTGAACGAAAGAAGCGCTCTCTCCACATTTAAGAGAAAGCATACAGCAGAAAATCTTAGCGCCACACCTTTCGACCTCCTCACCATTGGGGGCGGCATTACGGGTGCGGGCATCGCATTGGATGCGGCTTCAAGGGGAATGAAAGTGGCGCTGGTAGAGAAAAATGATTTCGCCTCCGGCACCAGCAGCAAATCCACCAAGCTGATTCATGGAGGGCTGCGTTATCTCAAGCAGTTTGAAATCGGTCTGGTGCGCGAAGTGGGACGCGAGCGGGAAATACTCCACAGGAATGCACCGCACATCGTCAAACCGGAAAACATGCTGCTGCCGGTTGTCGAGCATGGCTCGCTGGGCATGATGACTTCCGCCATCGGACTTTCCGTTTATGACTGGCTGGCTGGCGTGCGCTTCAGCGAATGGAAGCAGATGCTCACCAAATTCGGCACACTCAAGAAAGAACCGTTGCTGAGAAGTGATATTCTGAAAGGCGGGGCGCTCTACAAAGAATACCGCACGGATGATGCGCGGTTGGTGATTGAAGTGCTCAAGACTGCCGCTGAGTATGGCGCGGTGTGTTTGAATTATGCAGAAGCAACCGAACTGCTTTACGAGGACGGAATCGTTTGCGGAGCAAAAATTTCCGACCGCTGTAGCAACAGTCAATTCAGCATTCGCGCAAAAAAAGTCATCAATGCTGCCGGACCGTGGGTGGATACTCTGCGCGAAAAAGACAATTCCCGCCAAGGGAAAAAGCTCCATCTCACCAAAGGCGTGCATCTTGTTGTGCCTCATGCAAAACTGCCGGTAAGGCAATCCGCATATTTTGACGCGCCTGACGGCAGGATGATTTTCGTGATTCCCCGCGGGAAAACAACGTACATCGGCACCACCGACACGGATTATTATGACGACATTGACAAGCCCACCGTCACCAAAGAGGATGTGGATTATTTGCTTGGAGCTGTGAACTTCATGTTTCCAACTGTGCGGCTCACTGCAGATGACATCACTTCATCATGGGCTGGCTTGCGACCGCTGATTCACGAAGAAGGAAAAGCGCCCTCGGAACTCTCCCGCAAGGATGAGGTTTTCGTCTCTTCATCAGGATTGATTTCCATAGCAGGCGGCAAGCTTACTGGCTACCGCAGGATGGCAGAGCGTGCGGTGGATTTGGTCGCTTACCAACTGAGCAGTGATGAAGGCTTGGATTTTAAGGACTGCTTCACCCACCACATCATTCTGTCAGGCGGGCACTTCAAGGACGAGTATGCCATTCCGGAATTTGCGGAAAGGATGGAGTCGCTTGTTCACCCGTCCGATATTTCATCAGAAGACATTTTCAATATGGTGAATCGCTACGGCACCAACAGCGAGCAAATCATCCTTTCGGCAAAAGAGAAAAGCAAAGCATCGCTGCTTGAAGCCGAGTTGCATTACTGCATTTCTGAAGAAGCTGCGACTAACCTGAGTGACTTCTTCGTGAGACGCACCGGCAAACTTTATTTTGAAAAAGAATCGGTGGAAAAGGAATATGCCCTTTTGAAAGACAAGATAGAAGACTGGCTGAAATGGAACGCAGAGCAGAAAGCAAGGTATCATGAAGCTTTCATGCAAGAATATGAATCAGCGGTTATTTTCACCTGACGTTTGTCATACCCGACTTAACCAGAAAATTATACCAGAGTTACGTTAGTGTATTTAGTGGCGCCATTCGCCAATCTCTATCCAGGCAGTTACCAGCGCTTCCACATGCTTGGAAGGAGTGATGCCATTCCTCTCAGCAAAGCCTTCCGGCACGTTCCAGCGTTTGTCAAGAAATTGTTTAATCGCGTTAAGCCATGATTCCGTTTCAAAGGCTTGAACAACCATTCCTTCATTCTCCAGCACTAATTCGGAAGCCCCTGTTTTATGGGATATAATCACCGGAGTGCCGCACATCAGGCTTTCGCTTACAATCTGTCCGAACGGCTCGTACAGGGCGGGATGAATGGTGGCATCCATAGCTGAATAGAGCTGCGCCATATTCCGCACGAAACCCAGATAAGATACATTGGCAGGCAAAGAGGTCTTCACTGAACTGCCGGCAATCCAAAGATGAACCGGCAATTTTTTCAAATGACGGAATACATCAAGCAGCAGGGGCAGTCCTTTACGTAAATGCCCGGATGAAACGAACAGGAAATTTTTTTTCAGCGGATGAACTCCAAAATGTCTCTGCCAATACGCGCGGGTGGTGCGATGATTGAAATTGAAAACGTGCGGGTCGGAGGGCGGATACAGCACCCTGATTTTTTCAGCCGGAACATTATACAACTTGCGCAACTCATCGCTAATCATTTTTGATGCCGCTAAAATGATTTTGCTTGTGCGAAAAGCTTTTGCGTCAAGATAAACATTCAGCAGGTCTGGCGGTGAGTAAATTTTTCTGCCCATAGCATGGAGAAATCCCCGGTGTGTTCCGGGACAAATCAAAAGTTGCTGTCCCGGTGTGCGACCCAGAGACAGGCTTAAATCAAAATTCCCGCCTTGCAGAATGCGGTGGCTGCGATAGCCGAACCACCACATTCTTAATTGCCTGGGCAGCCATCTCACGGGAATCCGAAGCAGCCTGACAGTGCCGGGCAGCAGGAGCGATGAATCGCGTTTTGCGTGAATAATGGTAACTTCATTCCCCTCCCGGATAAAATGGCTGACATAGTTAAGCAGGCGTGTTTCCAGTCCGCCTGCAGAAATAATTCTGAAATGGGTAATTGCAATCTTCACAAGAAATAAGTCTGCACGCTCACACGCAGCCTGTTGAGCCATATCCGTGAGAAATTCGGCAGCTTTCCCGATGCCCCTCGCCACGGCTGTCCCATCTGCAGGTATTCTCTGTAAAAAAACGATGGGGTAACTCCCCACTTTTTCATAAACAGGAGCCTGCCGTTGTTTTGCAGAATACGCTGGGTTGATTTCGACTGGAAATGATAAACACGGCTGCTGCCAGCTCCGCGGAAATATCTCACTCCTTTTTGCCAGAGTTTCATGGCGAGGTCGGGGTCTGAATACATCCCCGGAAAATACTCTTCGCTGAATCCTCCCACGCTTTCCCAAAGCTGGCGGGGAAGAAGCACCGGAGGCCAGGAAGCTCCAGACCAATCATTTTTCTGCAGCCCTGCGAACTCGTTGAGCAAATCATCCTCCCGGAATGATGCAAGTGCATCCCCATAATCAGCAACGATAACACAGGCATTTCCGCTTTCATGCGGCTCAATCATGGTGGAAGAAAGCATCCACAGCGATGATTCGGGGATGACTTGCGTCAGCGCTTCGTCCCATCCCGGCAAGACATACATATCATCATTCAGGTACAGCACAAACTGTTTTTCGGCTCGCTTCAGCGCGCAGTTGAAGGCAGCGCAGATTCCTATATTGTCGCGGCTATGCGTGTAAAGAATGTTTTCCGATTGGAGCCACTCCAGGGTTCCGTCAGAACCTTCATTGGCATGAACGATGATTTGATGTTTGCCCGCGCTGTGATTACGAATGCTGAATATGCACTTTTGAAGAAAAGGCAAATTATTCCACGATGGAATAATTATGGAAAAATCACCTGATGCCGCCACAATTGTAAAAATACGCTTCAATAATTTTGTCTTGCAATGAATTTGAAAAGGCTGCTTGACGAAAAGGTTTTCCGATACAACGCGCCCGATTTCATTCCCGATGACCCCATCTGCATCCCGCATCTTTTTTCACGGAGGCAGGATATCGAAATCATGGGATTTTTCGCGGCAACACTGGCATGGGGGCAGCGCAAAACCATTATCAGCAAATGCCGGGAGCTGATTCGGCTGATGGACAATGCGCCTTATGACTTCATCCTGCATCATCACGAGCGGCAGCTAATAAAGCTGCTGAATTTCCGCCATCGCACTTTTCAGCCTGCTGATTTACTCTACTTCATTTCATTTTTCAGGAACTATTACAAAAAGCATGACAGCCTCGAGCATGCCTTCAGCCGGTTTATTACGCCCAGCGAGGCGCATGTTCAAAAATCGCTGGAGGGTTTTTACGAGCTGTTTTTTTCACTGGGGGATGTGCCGCAGCGAACGCGCAAGCATGTGGCATCTCCAATGAAAAATTCAACCTGCAAGCGGCTGAATATGTTTTTGCGGTGGATGGTGCGGCATGATAACAGAGGAGTTGACTTCGGATTATGGACATCCATCAAGCCTTCGCAGCTTCTTTGCCCGCTGGATGTGCACGTGGACCGTGTGGCACGCAAGCTCGGACTGATACAATCCAAATCAAAAGGCTGGAAAGCTGTGCTCGAACTTACTGACAACCTGAAGAAATTTGACCGCAACGACCCGGTGAAATACGATTTTGCTCTGTTCGGAATGGGCGTGATAGAAAAGCTGTAGCAAAGCCGGTTTTGTTTTTCAGATAAACCTTTTTATTTTTTCGTTGAATAAATGCCACCGAT
>DATLYB010000249.1:0-4282 GCA_035575215.1 Chitinophagales bacterium | reverse complement strand
GTCGAGGTGTTCACGGGAGCAAGCTGGCTTGCATTGCATAAATCACTCACGGTGAATGAGGCGTCCGGTATGCCGATGACGGTCACTGTCTTCACGATGCTGTCGGCACATCCGGCACTCGATTGCAGGCGCAGTGTTACGCTGAAGCTGCCTGCTGCCGCATAAGTATGCGAGGGGGATGGAAGCGCGGAGGTGGTGCCGTCACCGAAATCCCAATGCCAGATGTAGGTGTTGGAGGCAACCGTTCGTGATGTGTTGGTGAAAATCGTGGGGTTGCCTGCGCAGGCATTGGTGTAGGTGAATCCGGCTGTGTCATGACCAACGTAGATATAGGCTGTATCATAGCCGAAGCAGGTGGTGCCCTGTGCTGTAACGGTAAACATCGTATCCTGTACGGCATTGAATGTGATGGAATTGCTTGTCGAACCGGTGCTCCAGAGGAGGCCTGAAGTGGCAAACTGCGAGGTGGCGGTAAGCGTTATATTATTTTGCGGAAAGCAAAAATTAGTCTGTCCGTTTATCTGCACGTTGGGTCCTCTAACCTTCACGGTGTCAACCGTGATGGTGTCTTTTACGCAAGCCGATTGCATTTCATAAATGATGGTGATAGGATAATCGCCAAAGTTGGGATAGCTGTGCGTGGTATGGAACGTATTGTAAACGTGCGGGGAGCCGTCACCGAAATCCCATTCAATATATATGATGCGGGCGGTGTCGGGATTGTTCAAATCAAGCTGCACGATGTCATTGGGGCAAATCATGCGCGTGGTATCATACACCGAGAGGAAGGGGATTTGCACGCGCACCCCCGCGGCATAGCCGAATGACTCATCATCGGCATAACCGTAAACATAGCCCACCACTCCGAGATTGGAGGTGATGGTATGGTCTCCGTTGGCGAGCGTCATGCGCGTGGTGGAGAATGCTGGATTCTGGGCAACAGGGGTGAAGTTTCCAGCCGGAATAGGTGCGCCATCAAATCGCACCGTGGGGATGTCAGATGTTTTCACTACAAGGTTCAGATACCATCCGAAGCCGAAAACACTGGAAGGCAGCGTGTTGAATGTGACTTCGTTGATGGACTGGCTGGTGGGACTGATGATGATGTAAAACGGGTCGCCCGACTCGCCCGGGTCGCAGTTATCGCCCTTGCTGAATTGCCCGACTGACACTTCATTGTTGCTGGTGATGTAGGTGACCGTGCTTGATGAAAAGTCGTAATACTGCCCGGCATTCAGCGTTAGGGGCGCACCCCCGTTGATGCTCACCTGCGTGCCGTTGAAGGAAGCCAGCACGCGAATCAAATCGCTTGCGCGCGTCAGGTAGGGCACGGTGATGTATTCACGGCCCAGGCTGGTAAGCGGATACATCTGCTCATAAAGATGGTCGCAGTATTGACAGCCGCCAATCTCAACGCAATAATTTCCTCCAAACACCGCCACCGGCTTGTTGCTTTGCACCAGCGTGCCGGAGAGGTCGCCATCAGCTTTCAGTTGATACACCTGCCCGCTGTCGAGCGCGATGGTGTAAGGCACTCCCGCTGCATGGGCGAAATGATTGACTGACAGCGTGATGGTAACGATGGTGCCCGCTTCGGTGCCTGCAATCAGCATCTCGGATTGCCCGTCAAAAAATCCGTTGTCTTCATAGGTGAGCACGCGATAGTCGTAGCCGATGGAATTCACCGGAAATATCACGGTGGCATCCGAGGAGTAGCTGCCGTAATTCTGCGTGAATACGCTCACGCATTCTTGCGTTACCAGGTGAATACCCTGGTCGGTCACTATGTCATCGGTGGTCATCTGCCCGTAATTGTTTGGAACGATAATAAGCGTTGATACGCCCGGAGTAACAGTGAAATTCTGCGACCAGCCCATGCGCGGCACGGAGATAGTTCCGGCTGTTGCCGTTTCGGTAGTGACAATGACGCGCAATTCTGGATAAATCAGATTATCCATAAAGCCGAACCAAAAGTTTTTACCTTTCGATATTTGCGAATATGAATGAAATGCTGCGAGCAGGAGCAGGGGAACGCATAGCTTTTTCATTGTTGGGTGATGAGTGGCATATTCGGTAAAAATACATAAAGATGCTATCATTTGTGACTTACATTACATTATCCTGAAAAGGTGGAAAGGAGGAAACGGGTGTCAAGGAGTCGGTAAACAATAAAATCAGTGTAAACAGCATAAACAGTAAACGGTGAGTCTAACAACTTAACGCTAATTCGCTAATTGGCACAGCACATGGCACAATACCCGCCATTAACACCTATTAAATCACCGCCTTCACATGCTGCTTTACCATTCCTTTTCTGAAAAACAAAATCCCCAGGCGGAACATATCTACTGACATGGTCACCTGCGGCAGGCGGATGATTTCGCACCATGCGTGTTTCATTTCCTCTGACCAATAGATGTCATCAATTACTATCGTGCTGTCGGGTTTGGTAAAAGGCAGGAGCCGTTCCAGATAGTGCAGCAGATGGGCCTTGTTGTGGTCACCGTCAATGAAAACAAACAGCGGCTGCGGCAATTGGCGCAGCGCTTCCTCCAGCGTGTCAGTAAAATTTCCGGTGATGATGCGGACGTTGTTCAGTCGCATGCGTGCAGCCTGTTGGCGCGCTTTCTCACCTAAGACTGGCGAAGCTTCCAGCGAAATAACAGGAACATTCGTTGACGCTGACGCCAGGTACAGCGTGCTGATGCCAGTGCCCGTTCCAAGCTCAAGGATGCCTGCAGGGCGAAGGTGATTCACCAGCCGGAAAAGCAGCTTGCCGTACCGGGCAGGCAAAGCAGCCACCCGGGTGATATCGCTCATGCGCCTTGATTCGGGCAGCGCTTTGGATGGTTCCCCGTAATGATTTTCCCGGATGCGGGTATTATCTGCAAGAAGCTGCTCGCGAATCTTCTCGATTTCATCAAAGGCATAAAAATGCCTCTTGTCGCGCAGCACGTCATTCACCAATTCAAACAGAAACGGGGAGTGAATCGTGTAGCGTGAGCGGGCATGCAGCCTGAACCGCACATAATCGGCAGCGAGCCTGAGTTTATCCTTTAGCATCATGGCTCCGGAGTTCACTCTTTATTTCATATTTGAGCGGCTGACGTAAGCCGGTGAACAGGCTCGTCAAGGAAGGGCACTTTTTTCCGGTACAGCTTGATGATGTACTGCCCGGCCTGCTCGGCTGAAATCCATTCGGGCTTCACGTTTTTGCCGCGCGCGCGTGTTTTCACCGGGGTGAAAAGCGCCACGCAATACACCCGCACGTTGGTGCCGCGCGCCTCATCGGCAAAAATCAGCGACATGGTTTTCTCCGCGCTTGACGTGAGCGAAAGAATACCTTGCCCGCTTTGGATGTGTTCCATCGCCCGGCTGTTTATCTGCACGAGCATGCCCGATTTGGTCTTGTAAAAATGGTTCATCGCAAGGCTGGCGAATATAAAATGCGAGGTGAGGTTGTTCTGCAGCGCTGAGTTCCATTCGCTCACGGGCATCTGGTCGAGCCGCCCGCCCGGATACCATCCGCCCAACGCTGCGATGGCAATGTCAATCTTTTTAAAATCGGAAATGGTTTTGTCGAAAAAAGCTTTGGCGCTCTGATAGTCGGAAACATTCGCTGGAATAATATGCAGCGCGCCTTTTTTTAATCCAGAAACATATTCTTTCAGGCTCTCGGCTTTTCGGATATCACGCACCGGCACAATCACGGTGGCTGCCTCGCGCATCAGCGCCTTCACGATACCTTCACCCACCGCTCCGGTGCCTCCGGCTACAATGGCTTTGGTATTTTTGAGCTGGTTGGGCATTTTTAACCGTTACCGAATTATCGTTCAATCAATAAATTGAGCTTCAATTTTACGAGTTCCTGATGATACTTCATTCACGCATCCTGTACGAAGACAACCACCTTATAGCGGTAAACAAGCTTGCCGGAGAGTTATCGCAGGGAGATGAAACCGGAGATGTTACCATCAGTGATTTGGTAAAACAGTACATCAGGGAAAAATACGTTAAGCCCGGCAAGGTATTTTTAGGCGTGGCACACCGGCTTGACCGCCCCGTGAGCGGAGTGATGCTGTTTGCACGAACCAGCAAAGCGCTGGAACGGCTGACCGAGATGCTGCGCGAGCGGAAAATTGAAAAGACGTATTGGGCGGTGGTGAAAAACAAACCGAAGGAACTGTCGGGCGAACTGGTTCACCACCTGAAACGAGAGAAGGGTAAGAATGTGACGAAAGCTTTCCAAACACGGCAAAAGGAAACAAAGGAATCGCAGCTT
>DATLYB010000248.1:0-3882 GCA_035575215.1 Chitinophagales bacterium | reverse complement strand
TGGGCAAATTCAGATAACTACATCCAAACGCGCAACATGCCCAGGTTTACGGTGGTGGATACGCCCGGCAGCTGGCTGCCCACACCGCCAAAATATCTGGAGGCGCTGGAGCCGCATTGGTTCAAGGTGCGACCGTTTGTGCTGGACTCAACGAGTCAGTTTCGTAAGCCGCTGTGGTACAAGTTCAGCACGGATTCCACTTCGGATTTTTACAAACGGGTGAAAGAAGTTTACGCTCTCGTGAAAAATCTTTCTGACGAGCAGGTGCAAATCGCGCGGTTCTGGGATGATAATCCTTCACCGCTGAATGTGCAGGGGCATGTAGTAACCACCAACCGCCAAAACACACCGGGCGGGCATTGGCTTGGCATTGCGCGGATTGCTGCCAGGAAAAAAAACTTGAGCCTTGCGGAAACATGCGAGGCGCTGTCAATGACAGCCATTGCAATAGCGGACGCATTCAAGGTGATTTGGGATACGAAGTACGTCTGCAACAACATCCGCCCCGTCACCTACATCGGAAAATATATTGATGCCAGCTGGAGCCCGGTTCTTGAAACGCCCAACTTCCCGGAATTCTCCAGCGGACACAGCGGCATTTCCGCTGCTGCCGCGTATGTGCTGACGCAGCGGTTCGGAGAAAATTTTTCTTTCACCGATTCCACGAATGTTCCCTTCGGGTATCCGGCAAGAAAATTTTCGTCATTTAACGAAGCAGCCAAGGAAGCCGCAATGAGCCGCGTATATGGGGGGATTCACTACATTCCCTCGTGTGAGATTGGAGCGGAACAGGGAAGAATGGTGGGAGAGTTAGTGGAAATGAAAATAAGAACGAGAAAATAATTTCATGCAAAAACGCAGGGTGATTCTTTTCCCTTCAATGCTTTTGCGTGATACTTGAATTTTCATTCAGCCGGAACACCTTCAGCGAATCATTGTTCTGCGTCACTAAAAACAGGGTTGCATCCAATGCCTTGTCATAAATTTTCGCAATAGCTTTTGCATCGCCCCGTATGTCGAATCCGCTTTCTGCTGCCGGCAGCGGTTTGAAATTTCCTTTTCCATCACCGGGCAAAACCAATCCCCCGAGTGCGTCAAAATTTCCATACTCATAATGATTGGAGAAGGAATTTCCGGCAAGCACTAAATCTAATTTTCCGTCACCGTTCACGTCAAAGGGGTGGATGGCGTAAACCGGAGCAAGCTGCGCCTCATTCGGCAGTGCGCGAACGGAAAACTTTCCCCTGCCCAAGTTTTCAATGTATGAACTCGCCATGCTGGCGGCTTGCAGCTGGTAGCTTGCAGCTTGCTGTTCGGGTGTGAGAATATCATGCAGTGTTGCTTTCGCATAATTTTCAAAGGTGTAGAACTTGTTGTTGTACACCGGCATCTGTTCGCAGAATAAGTCGCGGTTGACAAACGGGACATTCTTTCCACCGATATAATGAAACACAAGAGGGTCATTAGTTCCATTGCCATCAAAGTCACCGGCATAAATCGTGACGGGTTCTTTTTCGGAAGCTTTGAAGACGGAATTCAGTCCGTGATTGCCGGCAACGAAATCCATATCGCCATCCTCATCGAAATCAGCGGCAGCGAGTGAGTTCCACCAGCCGCTGGTGTGCTGCAGACCGTTGTCGTCCGCCACATTGATTAGCTTGCCGTTTTGGTTTTCAAAAATGATAAGAGGCATCCATTCTCCAGCGACAATCAAATCCGTCTGGTTGTCATTGTTATAATCAGCCCAAACAGCAGCGGTCACCATTCCGATGTTTTTTAATCCCGGAGCAATAGAATCAGTAATGTCTTCCCATTTGTTGTTGTACCTTTTCAGCAGATGATTCCCGGGAGGCCGGGGATAATGGTCATAATCCATCCTGCCGCCAACAAACCATTCCGGAATACCGTCATTGTCAAAATCAGCAGAGGTCACGCACGATATGTTTTTGGTAATTCCGGTAAAGGACGGTGTCATCCGTTTCTGACTGGAGAGTTTGAATTTCCCGTCCGCTTGCTGCAGATACGTTTTTCCGGTTTCATCATTCCATGAGTCGCAGACATAAAAATCTTCCAGCCCGTCTGCATTTACATCATCCACGGCAATGACCGGACCTTCCCTTGAAAACATGCGGTGGAAGAGACGGTGGTGTTTAAAATCATTGTAATTGGATTCATGGTGAACAAAAGGTTCTGTGAGAAGCGCGTTTGTCACATCCTGAAACAAAGCTGAACTTCCGAAGTTTTTAACACTTCGGAAGTCTGCGGGATTTGAAGCCTCTTCTTCCCTGAGGTTCAAAAGTTGATTTGCATTTACCTTGTATCTCGTCTCACTCTTTCCGCCCAGCCATACCACTTTCACGCTGTCAATCACAGAAACCGTATCCAATCCGAAATGCAATACCGGTTCTGAGGATGAACTGAATCCGCGAACGCAGGCAAGCTGTTTGAGCTGCATTTTTCCATTAGCATACACGTACACTCTTCCTCCCAAGCCAAACGTGTTTTGCTTTTCGCCTGCCAATCGCACCTTCAGAAAATTTCGCTTGAAGATTTTGTCCGCATTATTCTCATAGATAAAGGCGACTGTGTCAATATTGTTGAGAACCAAATCCAAATCCCCGTCATTATCCAAATCAGCATAAGCGGCACCACGCGAATGGACGGGCTGGCTCAAGCCCCACGGCTCGCTCATCTTGGTGAATGTGAGGTCGCCATTGTTTTTGAAGATGTAGTTTGGGGTTTTCACCGAAGGCAGGCGCAGCAGTTTTTCGCGGCTGCGCACACGGTAGTCCGGATGGTCCATCAGCGTATAATCGTTGCCGTAATTTGTTTTCACAAAATCCATATTTGTCAAATCGCGCCTGATGCCGTTAGCCACGAACAGATCCTCCCGGCCGTCATTATCCGCATCAGCGAACAGGCAGCCCCAGGTCCACTCAGCGGCTTCCACTCCGGCAAGGCAGCCGATGTCATGAAACACTTTTCCCTGGCGGTTCCACTGCAGCATGTTTCTGGGATACTGCGCCATCTTGTGTTCCGCCATGTAATTGTAAATCTCAATGGAAAACGGCACCACGTTCATCTTGCGTCTCACGGCATCCTCCGGCAGCATCTCGCCCGAAAACAAATCGAGCCAGCCGTCATTATCAATATCTCCGAAATCGGAGCCCATGGATGACATGGTGGTTTTAGGCAGCATCTCCGCCTGCTTGTCGCTGAAGGTTTTGTTGCCATTGTTGATGTAGAGGTAGTCCTTTCCAAAAAAATCATTTCCGATATACACATCCAGCCAGCCGTCATTGTTCACATCGGCAATAGAAACGCTTTGCCCTGCCGAGCGCTCGAAGCGGAAACCCGCCTGCTCGGTAACGTCTTCAAAATGTCCGTTCACATTTTCCAAAAAGCGGCTTGAGAAAACCCGCAGGCGCGGTGGAGAGAGGTAATAATTGAAGTCGAAAAGGTTGCCCGCGTCCGACAGGTTCAAGAGATACATGTCGAGGTCACCGTCATTATCATAATCAAAAAAATTAGCGGCTACCGAAAAGCCAATAATATCCAGACCGAACTGTTTCCCCCGCTCTTTGAACGTCAGATTCTGTTGATTGATGAACAGCAGGTTGGCGCCATAATCGCTGAACACGGTTCCCTCCTTGTTCCCCTCGATGCCATATTTGATGAGATAGATATCCAGCCACCCGTCACCGTTCACATCCGCCAGGATGGCGGCATCGGTGCGGCATCTGCGCTTGCCGTCAAAAATTCCGGAGCGGGCGGTGACATCCTCGAAGACCAGATGCCCCTTGTTCAGAAACAAACGGGTGCGGTCGTAGCCTCCGGCAAAGACAAGGTCAGCCAGTCCGTCATTATTAATGTCGCCCGCAC
>DATLYB010000247.1:0-11086 GCA_035575215.1 Chitinophagales bacterium | reverse complement strand
AGGTGTGCAGGAGGTTGTGCGCCATGAATAACTGCATCGTAGTGTCAGTGGATTATCGCCTGGCGCCCGAGCATCCGTTTCCCGCTGCGCATGAAGATGCGTTCACTGCAATAAAATGGGTGAGGGCGAACATTGAAAAATTTGGCGGTAACGCTTCACGGTTAGTATTGACCGGTGATAGTGCAGGCGGCAATCTCTGCGCGTGTATGGCGCACAAATGCAAGCGTGAAAACATCCCGCTGCTTGCGCAAATTCTGATTTATCCGTGGGTGGACGGCAAGCTCACCAATCCTTCCATTAACCGCAATGCCAAAGGCTATCTGCTGACAAAGGAAGCCGTGTTTTGGTTTCAGCAGCAGTACACGCCACGAAAGGAAGACCGCTGCCATCCATTAGTATCGCCCATGTATGAAACGGATTTCAGCAACCTTGCTCCCGCCTTTATCCTTACGGCTGAATATGACCCGCTGGTGGATGACGGCAGAGCTTACTATGAGAAGCTGAAAGCAGCCAGCAGCCGTGCTGAGTACAGGGAATACAAGCAACTCGTTCACGGATTTTTCAGCATCCCCAAAGTTTCAAAGGATGCCATGCAAGCGTACAGGGATGTAAAAGTGTTTCTGGAGCAATTATAAAATAACCCCCAATTCAACAATCCCTCCCTCAGCAGTTTCCTCCTTCACGAAGCCGATTTCCGGTGCATTGTTGCAAAACAGCTTAAAGAAACAAATGAAAAGGCAGTGGGTAACGATTGTTCTTTTTATAAGCGCTTTCCCGATGAACGCTCAAAAGCTTAAGATACGAAGAATTTGGGATTTCAATCCTGTCATCAAAAGCCGATATTCGCTAATGGCTGAAATTTGTTTTTATTTATGGCAGTAAATTTAAAAATCAAGCATCGTGTCAATACTATTGAACAATTGCTTGCAACAGAGTCAAAGCTGGGAGTTGAAATTGACTTGCGACCGTACAGCGACCAAATTATTTTGAATCACGAACCATTTGAATCCGGAGTAAATATCAAGGACTTTCTGGCTCATTACCGGCATGCGTTTATCATTTTAAATACTAAATCAGAGGGGATGGAAATGCACTTGCTAAAAATGATGGAAGCACAGGGTATTGATAACTTTTTCTTTCTGGACCTTTCCCTTCCCTATTTGGTTAAAACCATTAAATTAGGATGTAAGAAAGTGGCAGTGCGTTTTTCAGAATATGAACCGCTGGAGTTTGTTTCAAAATTTGAAGGCAAGGCTGAGTGGGTATGGATAGATTGTTTTACCAAAAATATCCTGTCAGAAAATGCTTACAAATATCTAAGCAGGCATTTTAAAACTTGTATCGTTTCTCCTGAACTGCAGGGGCATCCCTTAAGCTGGATTGATGATTTCAAGTCGGCATTCGCCCATTTTAAATTAGACGCAGTTTGCACCAAGCATCCGGAATTATGGTAGTTGAAAAATTGACAGATATTCCTCTGAATGCAGACGTGGTGCTGCTTGATTTAGACAATACGTTGTACGATTATGAACATTGCCATGAAATTGGAATGCGCTTCATGCTGAAAAAATGGGAAGAACGTCAGGGGGGCGATGCAAAACAATTTGAAAAAGCCTATCAACGCAGCCGGCAGGAAGTGAAGCAAAGGCATCCCGACAAGGCGATTTCGCACTCACGCCTTTTTTACAGCCAGGGGGCGGTTGAGTCGTTGCTGAACACAACCGATGCGGGATTGATTCTTGAACTCTATGCCGGTTACTGGGACAATTTCATTCAGTCAATGCAACTGTACGATGATGTCCTGCCTTTTTTAGCAGCCTGCAAAAAGATAAACGTCCCTGTTGTGCTGGTAACGGATATGACTGCGCATGTCCAATTCAGAAAAGTGGTGCACCTGGGAATTAACGCTTATTTCAGCTTCATCGTCACCAGCGAGGAGGCGGGGATGGAAAAACCCCATGCCGCTATCTATTTGCTTGCAATAGAAAAAGCGAAAAGGATTAAAAGCAAAATCGAACGCATCCTGATAGCCGGTGATGATGACAGCCGCGACCACTTTATTTCAGATAAATATCATGTGGTGAATTGCTATATTAGAAGACATGGCGCAGAAAATAGCTAAGTCTGCACCGCGGTTTTTAGTGGCGGGCGGTATCAGCACATCACTCAATTATTCCATGTTCTATATTTTGCACAGGTGGCTGCAAGTGAATGTGCTGGTATCTGCAGCTTTCGGTTATGTTGCCGGGGTGGCTGTTGGTTTTCTTCTCAATCATTACTGGACATATTCAGCCGAAAAATTCTATTGGAGCAAAGCGATTGGCTATCTGCTGGTTTATTTGAGTTCTTTGGGCGTCAGCACGCTATTTCTTCATGCTGCCGTTAACATAGCGGGATTAAATGCATTTTTGATGAACCTTGTCGCAATCGGAATATCCACCTCGCTGAATTTTATTGGTCTTCAATTCTTTACTTACAAGAAATGAATTTACCCGCTGAATCTAATTCCGTGCGTCAACTCCTGCGTGATTCATTCAGGAATCCGCTATTTCTTTCGGCTTTGCTGCTTAAAATAATCTGTTCGTTTCTTTTTGCTTCCGACTACCTTGCGGGATTGTTCGCTCCTTTTGTGAACGGAGCAATCACCACCGATAATTTTTTTTCTGTTTATGACGAGTTCCTTATTGTAAAACCTGACGCCTTCCCCTATCCGCCTGTGATGCTTTACTTGCTGGTGGTTTCGAGGCTTTTGATGGCAATATTCTTTCCTGTTGGAACTACCATTGGTCCGGTTGATTTATTTGCAGCAAGACTGCCCTTGCTGGCCAGTGACCTGCTGCTGCTGCTTATTCTGTGCAAATGGACGAAAAACTTCCGCAGCATTATCTGGTGGTATTGGCTGAATCCGATTGTGTTTTATGTATGCTACATTCACGGGCAGTTGGATTTGATACCGACCGCCTTGCTGTGCATGTCCCTTTTTTACTTGTTCCGCAGGCGCAACTGGTTTTTCATCCTGTTCTACGCGCTGGCTATCGCCACCAAGTTCCATATCATTGCCACGCTTCCTCTTATCATCATTTACCTGTACAAAGACCGGCAATTAAACTTGTCATTTGGGCTGAAATATGGGGCAGGGCTATTGGCATTGGTGCTGGCGATGAATTTTCCATTTGTGTTGCATGAAGGATTCCTGCAAATGGTGTATAAAAACAAGGAACAGGCAAAAGTTTTCGATGCAGGTTTTACCCTGCTCGAGAAGTACAGAATCCTGCTTATCCCGGCAGGGTATGTTGCTCTGTTATATGCAATGTGGGATTTCAGAATCGTGAATAAGGAAATTCTGCTGATATTCATGGCGCTGAGCTACGGCATCATCACGTTTTTCATTGTTCCCAACCAGGGATGGCACATCTGGAACATACCTTTTTTCGTGTATTGTATCACGCGCTTCAATTTCCAGTCGAAAATGTTGTTTGCGATACTGAACTTATCTTATTTCTTGTTCTTTACCGTTTCCCCCAAATCCGATTTTCCTCAGGTAGCACAATTCATAGAGCCGGGTTTCAAAAATGCCCCCAATCTCTTCATGCTGATGGAACAATCGGGAATAAATGGTCAGTTGGTAAATAATCTATCATATACCCTGCTTCAAATCACATTGTTTCTTTTCTGCCTCACGCTCTTTTCACAAGGGGTAAGCAAAATCCGCAGGCACAAGATTTATTTTACTCCCTACTTAATCGGCATTGGCGGTGACTCTGGTTCGGGAAAAAGCACGCTTTCCTCCAGCATTGAAAAACTTTTTGGCGTGTGCAATACCCTTGTGGTGCACGGAGATGATATGCATCGCTGGGAGCGCGGACATGAGAAGTGGAAGGAATTGACGCATCTTGACCCGCGCGCAAACTGGCTTCATCAGGATATTTCTGATTTAATGGATTTGAAACAAGGCAGGCGTATTTTCAGGAGGTCCTATGAGCATTCAAAAGGAAAATTCACCGAACCGCTTTCAGTAAAACCCGAACGGCTTATCATTTACGAAGGGCTGCACCCTTTTTACCTGGTTAATTCGGGGCGTATTTATGATTTGAAGATTTTCATGAAACCGTCCGAAGATTTAAGAAGACGATGGAAAGTGGAAAGGGATGTACACCACCGCGGGTATGCCACTGAAAAAGTGCTTGAAGATATCGAAAGGCGAATGCCCGACTCCATCCATCACATATTGAACCAGGAAAAGGATGCCGATATGGTTTTTTCTGTCATTGAATCGCACCCAGCCGATGGTCCGGAAGGCAGTGAAAATTTTTCGATGAAAATCGTATCATCCAATGATATTTTCTTTGAAAAATTGCTCGATACGCTCAGGGATGTTGCCAGCCTGCATATTCGTCATGATATAGACCGTCACTGTCAGCAGATATTCATTTCGGGAGCCATTCATTCGCGTCAGGTTAAGAAAACTGCTGAAACACTCAGCTTGAATCTCGATGAAATTATCGGCACCTCGCCCGATTGGGAAGGAAACAACACCGGCATCATGCAATTATTTGTGCTGTTCTATTTCTATACTCAATTTAAAAGGGGCGATTCTGCCCAATTAAATCAGACATGAGAATAAACGAACCCTTGTTGCTGCTTCAAAAAATTTCTGCACCATACGCAAGCAGTTTTGTACATGTGCAGGGTCCCGGGGGAAACACTTCCGTGAAGTTTAACGGCAAAATGATAATAAAAGCCAGCGGTTTTACCTTCGGGGACGTAGCGGAGGGGAATGGTTATGTGGTAATAAATATCAAAGATGTGTTTTCAGACGGAATTTTTTCCAATCGCGCGGCTGAAGAAATTGTACTGAAGTGCCGTCCTCCTCATTCGCGCCCTTCCATGGAGTTTCAGTTTCATGCTATCCTCGACAAATTTGTTTTGCACACACATTCCGTTTATGCCGGGGTTGTGCTTTGCTGTGATAGCTCCGCCTCTGTATTAAATTCTATTTTCGACACGAATGATTTTCTTTTGCTTCACTATGTAACGCCCGGATTACCGATAGCCGAACAACTCATAGCCGAAATGAAAAAGAAAACCCTGCCGCCAGTCATTTTTCTAAAAAATCACGGCATGATAATTCATCACAACGATTCTGACAAGGTGCTTCAACTTTACGACCATGTACTACTGTCGCTGAAAAAGAATCTGATATTAGATGATGCTCTGGATGATTGGCATATAAAAAAATATCCATCCGGTGCAGAAATTACCCTGCCCGGTACAGATTTTAAATTCCTCACAGAACGGCAGCTGACCGACTCGGTGCTGATTCCTGACCAATCCGTTTTTTTCAGGGATAAAACCGGCTACAAAAACGAAAGCAAGCCGGTGATGATTGACGCAGAAAAAAGAATGGTAACCATCACCGGAACTTCCCGTTTTGTCCATGCAGGTATTGAAATGTTACAAGCCGTGCTGTACATCAGACGGCAATTGAAAAAATTGGGGTTTGCGCCTCAATTCCTTAAACAGAAAGATATTGATGATATTCACGGGCTCGAGGCGGAAAAACATAGAATTTCAACTCTTAATTAGTTTCTCCATTGCAAATTATCATTCCCATGTCGGGCGAGGGAGCCAGATTTAAGGCAGCGGGCTATACGCTGCCCAAACCGCTGATTCCTGTTGACGGGAAGCCTATGCTGGAATGGGTGGTGAAAATGTTTCCGGGCGAAAATGACTTCCTGTTCATCTGCAGGGATGAACACATGCAGCAGTTCGGACTTGAATCATTTATTCGCACCATTTGCCCCCATGCTGCTGTGGTGCCAATCAAGCCTCATAAGCTGGGACCGGTCTATGCCGTCTTATGCGCTAAAAATTTAGTGGCGAAGGAACAACCTGTTCTTTTGTCGTATTGTGATTATTTCATGAATTGGGATTTTTTTGACTTCTTCCATACGGTGCGCAAAAGCGGAGAAGATGGAAATGTCATTTGCTACACCGGCTTTCATCCGCATTTGCTGCATCCCCAAAATTTATATGCTGGCTGCAAAGTGGATGAGCGGATGCGGCTGACTGAAATACGCGAGAAATTTTCTTATGAGGAGGATAAAAAGAAAGGGTTTCACTCTTCGGGGGCATATTATTTTAAAACCGGAAACCTGATGCTGCAGTATTTTAAAGAAGCCATGAAGGAAGATTTATCCTGGAACGGAGAATTTTACGTTAGCATGGTGTATAATCTTTTAGTGAGAGATAAGCTGAACGTAGGGGTTTATTCCCGTGTGTCGCATTTCTGTCAATGGGGAACGCCTGAGGATTTGAGAGAATACATCTACTGGTCTGAAATTTTCACCAAGCACAATTATCTATGACGATACTTTTGCCGATGGCTGGAAGGGGCGAGCGATACTCAAAACGAGGATATACAATGCCCAAGCCGCTGATTCCGGTGAATGGAACCCCGATGGTAATAAAAGCCGTGAATGATTTACCAAAAGCCGATAAACACGTGTTTGTTTTGCTGGAAGAGCATATTCAGCGTTTTGGAATTGACCGTTCCATCCGGAGATATTTGCCCCACGCGCTGTTTGTTCCGTTGAAGGAAGTAACCGAAGGTCAGGCGAGCACCTGCCTGACCGGACTGGAAAAAATCCACGAGGATGAAGAGCTGCTGATTGGCGCTTGTGACAACGGAATAATTTTTGAAAAAAGGGCGTGGTTGGATTCAAAAAAGGATGCGGATGTCCTGGTTTTTACCTTTCGTAACAATTCCACCGTAGTGGAGAAACCTCAGCAATTCGGCTGGGTGAAGGTGAATGAGCGCAATGAAGCCGTTTACGTTTCCGTGAAAAAACCCCTCAGCAATAATCCGGTAAACGACCACGCGGTAATCGGAACTTTTTGGTTCAATAAAGCAGCCTATTTCAGAAAAGCAGCTGAAGCAATGATTCGCCAAAATCGCAGAGTGAACAATGAGTATTATGTAGATGAGTGCATCAATGATGCTGTTCGGATGGGGTTGAGGGTGCGCGTGTTTGAAGCGCTGAAATACATTTCCTGGGGAACACCTGACGATTATGAGACATTCAACTATTGGAATTCTTTTTTTAATCAAGTGAAATAAACCATGCTGTCCATCGTAATTCCCTGCTACAATGAATCGCCTAATTTGAATGTGCTTGTGGCAAAGTGTTTTGATGTGGTGCGGCAAAATCCCGCAGTGGAAATTATTCTGGTGGATAACGGCTCAACGGATGATTCTCCTGCAGTAATGAAAAAACTGCTGCTGAAATATCAGCATCAAAATTTAAGAACGCATCGAGTGCCGGTGAATAAAGGGTACGGATACGGAATTACGGAAGGGCTCAACTGCGCAAAGGGCGATTATCTGTGCTGGACACATGCCGATTTGCAAACGGATTTGAACGATTGCCTTACTGCCTATGAATTAATCAGAGGGGAGATGTCTAATTCTTCTGTTGTGAAAGGAAGACGCAGAGGGAGGAGCCTCTTTGATGTGCTCTTCACGCAGCTAATGAGTTGGTATGTGCTGTACAAACTGAAAGTGGCGATTTCAGACATTAACGCGCAACCTAAATTATTTCAAAAATCCTTTTGGGAGAAAATCAAACAGCATGCTCCTGCCGATTTCTCGCTCGATTTGTATGTGCTGATTCAAGCTTGCCGGGAAAATGGCATCAGCGAATTTCCTGTCTATTTTCACAGGCGAGTTGCTGGCGAGGCGAAGGGAGGAGGGGCAGGCAACATCCGGTTGAAATATAAGCTTGCAAAGAGAACGATTGCCTATATCAATGAATTGAGCAATGAAATTGCTCATCTGCCACATAACTTTCATTCGGCAGTATAGACGAATATGGGGGCATCTGAGCGAGGCGCTGGAATTTTAATTCTAAAAACATAATTATTCATCAGCAGCTCTCTGAATTTTGAGTAAGTAGGTTCTTCAAATTCATGGGTCCATTGCAGCAGCACCATTCCGTAAGATTTATTACGGATACCCTCCTGTATCTTCTGGATTTCACGGGGAAATAATGAGTTGTGACTGTGATACCAAAGCGGCATTCCTGTGCACGGAGTAAATTTCCATTGAAGAGCCAGCGGAGTCAATTCAGTCATATTCAAAATCTGACAGGAATAGTTTCCTGACGGGAGATAAAGCTCTGCCTTTTTTAAACCTTCCCATGTCAAGTTCAAAAGATATTCATGACCAAATGCAGCGTATCCTGCTTGTATTCCATTCTGGCAAGGTTCGCTCAACTGAGAGCCGGAGACGTCAGCTACACTTCCTGCGTACCAGTTTTCTAAATCCCTGACGCCTAAACTTTTTGGTAACAAGAAAAAAATACTCAATATGGACATTGCAGCTATTCCGGCTGTGCGGGAAATTGCTCTGCCAACCGTAATGATGAAAACTATCGCTGGAGCGACAGCATAACCTCCGGTGAGGAAGTTCAGACCACTGGTCCAGTACGTTAGCCAGCTTTGTGCGATAAGCCCTGTAACAAACACAAAGTGAGGCCAGAAATTGGAGAGTTGCCGGTGCCCTTCCCTGTGAATTTGTTTTTGAATCCATCCCTGATAGAATAAACCGGCAACCACACAAAGTATCAGCAGAGTAATCAAATAGTAGGGATTTACAAATGACAGTTCGCCCCAGGGGATACCCTTCAGCCTGTTTTCGTGCGGGTATTGTCCGTAATTGAACCAATAGAAGAATTCCGTATTACGGATAATCAAAAAATAAACTAACCCTGATAGACCCAGTCCGGAAAAATACCCCAGCAAGGATTTGATACTTTTGTTTGTACTGGTGTAGGAAAGAATAATCAGTACACTGATAATAAGTGCCAATCCGCCAAAATCCTGTTTGGTCAGAATGGTAAGGAAAACAAAAAATCCGCCTATGGCTGAAAAGAAGCCTTGAAACCGCCTTTCCTTTGAATGCCCGGCATTGTCCCAGCAGATAAACGCTATTCCAAGCAGTTCAAAGGCTAAGGCTGTCGAATTATACCAGGGGTATTTGATTTGAGACAGATAATAAAATGCAAATACACTTATACCAATCATTTGAATCCATTTCTGAATGCCAAGCGAAGAATAAATTCTGTAAATGGCGTAGATAGAAATCCAATCCAACAGAACGGAAGCAATAAGCAGGGAGTCATAATCAGGACCAAATATGCAGAAGGTCAGCAAGGGTATCAGAAAACTTCCAATTCCGGTGGGAAGCCCAAAATCCACGTAAGGAGTTTGTCCTAACCAAAGGCGATAGGCGCCTTCCCAAATGATGCCATAATCCCTGAAGTAATAATGCCTGTGGAGAAGATGTAATATGCCGAGAAAAAAACCTATCCCTCCTGAAAATAAAAAAAGGTAGCCTCTTTTGAAGAAACCGGAATCCTTCATAAATTTTTCTTCAGTTCATAATTAAGCCGCATATCTGCTCTTTAGTTGATAGTTGATAGTTGATAATTGATAATTAAAAATGTCTGAAAAGAAATATCTGGCAGCTCTGCGTAAATCCTTCGTCTAATTTGGGATATTTGCCTCATATTCTTTTTTCAAGCAGCATTCGCATGAGCATATATACCAGATTTAATCTTAAAGGGAAGGTAGCCATTATCACCGGTGCCAGCAAGGGCATCGGCAAATCTATCACAGAAGCGCTTGCACAAAGCGGTGCACGGGTGGTGGTTTCCAGCCGCAGGCAGGAGGCGGTTGAGGCAGTGGCGGCAGAGCTTCAAAAACAAGGCGCAGAAGCAATTGCCATTGCTGCTCACATGGGCGAGCTGGCGGATATAAAAAATTTAGTAAGCAAAACGAAAGAACATTTTGGAGGCATTGACATTATCGTAAACAATGCGGCTGCCAATCCCGTGTTCGGGTCCATTGCAGATGTTGACGAACCGGCTTTTGATAAAATAATTGCGGTGAATGTAAAAGGTCCGTTTGTGTTGTGCAGGGAAGCCTATCCGGAAATGCGCAGAAGGGGCGGAGGGTCGGTGATTAACATCAGCAGCATCGAGGGGCTGACCCCATCTCCCGGCTTGGGTATTTACAGCGTCAGCAAGGCGGCACTCATCATGCTCACCAAGGCGATGGCGCGCGAATGGGGCAGTGACGGCATTCGTGTGAATGCCATTTGCCCGGGGCTGATAAAAACAAAATTCAGCCGCGCTTTGTGGAAGAATGATGAAATCCTGAAACATTTCATTAGCAAAATGCCGATTCAGCGCATCGGTGAGCCGGAAGATATTGCGGGGCTTGCATTGTTTCTTGCTTCGGATGCTTCATCCTACTGCACCGGTGGCGTGTATGTGGCGGATGGAGGATTTGTGATATAGTTCGTAGTTGTTGTCTTTATTTGAGATAACTCAACTCAATGCTAAAGACTAAAAATTTTACCATGCTATCATTCTTCTACTAACACTTTCCCCGTTCTGTCAATGATGGCTTTCCCGTTGCCCCGCTGGACAAGGGCGATGTTTCCAAGAAAATTGTATGCATACCGGAACTGCGGTTCAATCACCATCTTCCCGTTTGTGTCAATATACCCCCACTTTCCGTCAAGCATACCGCCAATCCGAACGGAAGCAAGTCCATAGGCAAAATCATTCACTTCATCATAGAGAGGCTGTATTATCCAGTTTCCCTTTGTGTCAATGAATCCGTATTTCTGTTGTTCACCCGTTCCGGTGGAAGCGGATGCGAGTCCTTCGCGGAACGCAGCGATTTCAGAAAATGCCGGCTTTATCACAATATCGCTGGAAATCAACCCCCATAATTCACCCGACTTCACTTTAAAGGCGATGACTTTACCCAAATCTTTTGCGCTGGAGCTGATAATTTCTTCCACTTTGTCATACACCGGCTCGATTATAGTTTTTCCTGTACGGTCAATAAATCCATATTTTCTTGTACCGTTTTTTTCGATGCCGAAATAAGTCAAGCCGTTAATAAAACGGGGATTAATGATTTTGTATGGAACCGGAATAACTACTTTCCCTGAATGGTCAATAAAACTGAGCTGAAGGTTTTCTTCTTTTGATGTTCCCGCGAGCGCCAACCC
>DATLYB010000246.1:0-4344 GCA_035575215.1 Chitinophagales bacterium | reverse complement strand
GCCATGATATTTTCTCCGGGTAAAAAAAGAATCTGAGAATGGACTTCTTCAAAGGCAGAATGCTCATTATTCAGGCTTTATTCGGGCTGGTGTTTTCGGTGTTTCTCATTAAGCTGTTTCATCTGCAAATCATCGCCAAATCATACAAAGATTTGGCGAGCCAGAACGTGGTGCGAAGGATTCAACTGCATCCCGACCGCGGCTTGATATATGACCGAAACGGCAAGCTCATCGTAACCAATGATGCCGTTTATGACTTGTATGCCGTGCCGCGTCAGGTTGACAAAAACATGGATACCGCCAAGTTTTGCGAATTGCTGAACATGGATATCGAAACATTCAGGACGCAGATGAAAAAAGTGCGCGAGCAGATAAGACAGAAAAAACGCCCGCAGCCTTTTCTGAAACAAATTACGGTGGAGGAATTCGCGCGCTTTCAGGAATACATGTACCAGTTTCCCGGCTTCTACTCCGAGTTGCGCACCATCCGCAGGTATCCGTACAAATCGGCAACGCACATCCTCGGTTATGTGGGAGAGGTGGACCAAAGCACCGTTGAAAAGTCAGGCTACTACAAATCGGGCGACTACATCGGTATTAGCGGTATTGAAAAAGTTTATGAAGAGGAGCTGCGGGGCACCCGAGGCTGCAAACACATCCTCGTTGACGTGCATAACAGGGAGAAGGGCTCGTTCCGCAATGGAGCGCTCGACACGTTTGCCGTGAGCGGCCATGACTTGCGGCTCTCCATTGACATTGACCTGCAGATGTACGGGGAACTGCTGATGCGAAACAAAAAAGGCAGCATCATCGCCATTGACCCCAAAACGGGCGAAGTGCTGGCAATGGTGAGCAGCCCCAGCTATGACCCCAACCTTCTGAGCGGAAGAAAGCGCAGTGAAAATTTCAAGGTGCTCAGTGACGACACGCTCAAGCCCTTGTACAACCGCGCCATCCAGGGTTTTTATCCTCCGGGCAGCACCTTCAAGACAGTGATGGCGCTGATTGGCTTGCAGGAAAAGACGCTGAGTGCCGCCAGCGCATATAGTTGCAGACCGGGTTATTATGTAGGCTCATTCTCTGTCGGCTGCCGTCCCCATCCGGTTGTCACCAACCTGACGATGGGCTTGCAGTATTCGTGCAATGCCTACTTCTGCAGCGTATTCAGAAATATCTTAGACCAGCCCAAGTTCAAAAACACGCAGGAAAGTCTGGGGGTGTGGCATCAATACGTAACGAGCTTTGGCTTGGGTAATAAACTCGGCATTGATATTCCCAACGAATCGGGGGGATTGGTGCCAAATCCTGAGTATTACAACAGGATATATAAAAACCAAAGCTGGAAATCCCTGACGGTTGTCTCGCTTGGCATCGGGCAGGGCGAGTTGGGCATCACTCCGCTGCAGATGGCGAACATAGCGGTGGTGATTGCCAACCGCGGGTATTTTTACACCCCGCATTTTGTGACACACATCGCAAGCGACAGCACCCACCGTCTCGATGATTTTAAAATTCAGCACATGACGATGGTTGACAAACTGAGGTATGAGCCGGTGATTGAAGCCATGTTTCAAACCGTAGAGCAGGGGACAGCACGAGGGGCAAAAATCCCCGGTATTGCCGTGTGCGGAAAGACCGGCACCGCCCAGAATCCGAATGGAGAGGACAATTCGCTCTTCATCGCTTTCGCACCGAAGGACAACCCGAAAATTGCCATCTCCGTAGTGGTGGAAAATGCAGGGCACGGCTCCACGTATGCAGCGCCTATCGCTACGCTGGTGATAGAAAAATTTTTGAATGATACGATTTCCGGGCAGCGCCTGGCGCTTGAAAAGAAAATGATTGAAACTGATTTAATCCATCCAACGACTGATGAGACGCAAGAGCCTGTTGTCCGGCATTGACTGGCTTACCATCCTCATCTATTTGCTGCTGGTGGCGATGGGATGGTTTTCCATCTATGCAGCCGAGTATGATGGCGTCAGAACACGTGTGTTCGACCTGACGTCCAACCATGGGAAGCAGATGATGTGGATTTTGGTGTCGCTGACGGTGTCATTTATCCTGCTGATTATTGACAGCAAATTTTACCCCACCTTCTCGTACGTGATTTACTTCCTGGTGATGCTAACATTGGCTGCCGTGCTGGGATTCGGCACCGAGGTGAAGGGAAACAAGTCATGGCTTCAGTTCGGCAGCATCAGCGTGCAGCCGGCTGAGTTTGCCAAATTTGCCGTCAATCTTGCCATTGCAAAATATCTCAGCACGCTGAATGTTGACCTGCGGAATTTCCGTTCCCAGGCTGTCTGCCTTGCCTTGCTGCTGGTGCCCATGGGGCTGATAATCCTGCAAGGCGATTTCGGCTCAGCCTTGGTATTCAGCGCTTTTCTGCTGGTGCTGTTCCGCGAAGGCTTGAACCCGCTGTATTTGGTTGCAGTGATAGTATTCGCCCTGCTTTCCATCCTGGCGCTGGTGGTGAACTACACGTACCTCATTGGCGGCATGGTTTGCCTCGGGTTGCTGCTCACTTATATTCTTCGGAAAAACCGGCAAATCATTTTCGCGATGGCAGCGCTGATGGTAATTTCTTCCTCGTATGTCTTTGCCGTTGATTATGTGTTTGACCATTTCCTTGAAGCGCACCACCGCGACCGCATCAACGTGCTGCTCGGCAAGTCGGGCAACGACTGGAACGTGAACCAATCGAAAATAGCCATCGGCTCGGGAGGATGGAGCGGCAAAGGCTTTCTTAACGGCACGCAGACGAAATACGATTTCGTCCCCGAGCTGTCCACTGATTTTATTTTCTGCACCATTGGCGAAGAGCATGGTTTCCTCGGCAGCGCCATCGTGCTCCTTTTGCTGTTCGGGATGCTGTTCCGCATCATCTACATCTCCGAACGGCAGCGGTCAAAGTTCAGCCGCATTTACGGCTATGGCGTTGCCTCCATTTTATTTTTCCACATCAGCGTCAATATCGGAATGACCATCGGACTTGCTCCCGTAATAGGCATCCCTTTGCCCCTCTTCAGCTATGGCGGCTCCTCCATTCTTTCATTCTCCATATTGCTCTTTATCCTCCTGAAACTGGATGCCGACAGGCTGGCGGTGCTGCGATGAATAAAATTTCAGAAAATTATTTTTTGGTGCTTCCGGTTTCGTTTCTTCACGGTGTAGCATGAGTAGCGTTGCTCGTCAGAAGTTCATCCTATCTTGCTGCCAGCCAAAGCGGTATTTCTCATGCCGGGTAATGCATCAATCTCCCGCATTTTTATTTTATTCCCCAATGCCGTTCATCCCATCTATAAATCCCATAAATAAACCATTCAGCCATTTGAAGCGGGCGGTTGGGGGACGCTGAAAAATAGCGGGGGTTTGGAAAGGACAGAGGGTTTTCAATTTAATGCGGATGACTATGCGACCCATCACTGTGGTCATGACTCTCATGACTGTGCGACTGGGCCTCTGCACTCTTGTTCTTTTCATCGAAAGGAAAATAATCCAGCACATCATATTTCCAAACATTAGTCGGAAAGATTACTACCAGATTGGCGGTCTTGCTGCTGATATTTTTGAAGGCATGTGGGACCATGGGTGGAATATTCACGATATAAGGTCCCGTAATAGTAAATAGCGTATCGCCTAAAGCATATAGGATAGTATCTCCAGACAGCAATACATGCGACTCTTCTCCATCATGCGTATGCATGGGTGGCGCTCCCCCGGGATAGGTCTCCGTGATACCGATCGTGAGGTTTTGGTATCCGTGTCGTTGTCCTTCCATCACATGCACATATTCTCCGGGTCCGGGATTAATCACCGGCAGGTCGTCAAACTTTACGGCATAGTCGGTATAATGCTTCATGGAAGGAGCGGTAAATGGACTGGGAAGTTTCCTTCCTTCCAGCATCTTATGCGGATGATGTTGCGCATGAAGCAACTGCATTGCCGAATCAGGAGGATACTTATTTTCATCCACGAGCTTAGCGAGGGAGTATGTCTCCTTTGTAAGGTCTTTGGCATTGGTGGCGCTCGTTGTTACGGGAGTGTTGGGTTGCCGGCACGCAAAAAACAGTATTGTCACCGCGATTGTCGCGAGGGTTAGCTTTTTCATAACAGGTTGTTTGAGTGAATTATTGCCGAAAAGTAATTAGAAATTCGTTTGGAAACATAAATATTACCAAGACTTCTGATAGCTGTGTTTACTGAAAGTTTGGAAGGGAAGGAATTAGAAGTGGCTAACGTATTCAATAATCTACAAATCATCAAGAACCCCAGTACAGTTCAGCCCTTTGAAGCGGGCGGTTGGGGGAAGCTGAAAAATAGCGGGGGTTGGAGAAGTCA